>JAUXBV010000051.1 GCA_030619215.1 Fibrobacterota bacterium
CTGAGTAAACATATTGCCGTAAAGAACTACCCGGGTGATATGCCAAAGGTTCCGGTAAATAAGGATTTACTTGAGTGGGTTTTGGAAAACCTGTTTAAGAATTCCGTTGACGCAATAAGCCGGACTGAAGGCTTGATAGAGGTAAAAACAGAGTTTATCGAACGGGACAATTTAGTAAGGATTCATCATATTGATAATGGAAGAGGCATACCCTGGGATGAACATATTAATATTTTTTCACCCGGATTCACGACGAAAAATCGCGGATGGGGACTTGGATTGACACTTGCAAAAAGAATTGTTGAGGATTACCACAATGGCCGCATATACGTTTCGTGGTCACAGAAGGATAAAGGCACCGCTTTCTGCGTTGACCTGCCCGTGATGAATCCTGCAAGTAAACCTGCATGAGATGGAGAGATTTGACATGGCAATATCAAGAAAAAAGATATTATGGGTTGATGATGAGATAGAGTTTTTGAGATCTCATATCATGTTTCTGGAGACCCGGGGCTATAGCGTTACACCTGTTTTCAGCGGCGATGATGCAATACATTTGATAAAAAATAAACCGGATGAATTTGATATTGTTTTACTTGATGAACAGATGCCGGGTAAAGGCGGATTAGCAACGCTGGACGAGATAAAGATAATTGTTCCCGAACTTCCTGTTGTCATGGTGACAAAGAGTGAGGAAGAGGAGTTAATGGAAAAGGCTTTGGGCCGGAAAATTAACGGTTACCTTACAAAACCGGTGAATCCAAGCCAGATACTACTGGTGTGCAAACGCCTGCTTCATTCAAAAGAGATTATGTCATCACATCTGAAACAGGCTTTTGTGCGCAGCTTTTCGATAAACCGTGATGCCCTGCAGGGTAGGATGGATGCAGGGGAATGGGTGACAATTTATAAAAACCTTGCAAAGTGGGATATTGAACTTGAAGATACTAAGGATGAAGGTATTCGCCAGGCTCATGTCGGGCAGAAATCCGATGCAAATGCCCTTTTCTCTGAGTTCATAGTAAATAATTACATGAGGTGGGTGAATGGAGAAGGAAACCCGCCATTGTTTTCACCTGATATAATAGATGAATATATTGTTCCTCCGCTGCATTCCGGTGAGACAGTTTATTTTATTGTGCTTGACTCCATGCGTTTGGATCAGTATATGATGATCCAGCCTCTCTTAAAGAAAATCTTCCACATAGAAAATTATACCTATTACTCAATTCTGCCGAGTAGTGCTGAATATGCCCTGGTTTCTCTTATGGCGGGTATGTATCCGAAAGAGATCAGCAAGCGCTTCCCGAAGCTGTGGTCGGGAATACAGCAGAATATTTTTACCAGGGCAGGCAAGGAGGGTGATCTTCTGAAGAAAAAACTGGCAGCCTGCGGCTTCAAGCTCGGCAATGCCATTGAGTATGTGAAATTAACCAATGAAGGCGAGGCCCTGGAGGTTATTGACAATATCGATAAATATAAAAAGAAAAAAGTTGTAACGTTTGTAGCTGAATTTGTGGATAAGCTCATTCGTGAACAGATGACGACGGAAGTCCTCCATGACATTGTTCCAGATGAAAATGCTTTCAGGAAATTGACCTATTCGTGGTTTGAGCGCTCCAACCTTTATAAAATACTGAAGAAACTTGCGCACCAGGACTGCAAGGTAATCTTTACAACAAGCAACGGAAGCAATTTGTGCACAAGGGGTACGGAGCTCTACGGCGGGCCTAGTACCATGGCAAACCTGAGATACCAGAGCGGAAAAAATATTACCTGCGACGAGAGATATGCCCTTTATATGCATGAGCCGGCCAGGTTTAAACTACCCCAAAAAACAAAAGAAACTAATTATGTAATACTCAAGGAGAATTATTACTTTATCAGTCACAGTATCTACCGGAATTACAACGAGCAGTATCAGAATACCTTCCAGCGGGGCGGTATCTCCATGGAGGAGATGATCGTGCCGCTTGCCGTTATGGAGCCCAAGGAGATCGAGCTGTAGACCTCATTATGCAGATAAAAAGTTTAAGCCCGGAAGAGACGCGGGCATTCGGTGCAAAACTGGCAAAAGAGACAAACAGGGGAGATGTATACGCACTCACCGGCAGCTTAGGCAGCGGTAAAACCGAGTTCGTGCGCGGTTTTGTTTCTGCACTCTCTACCGATGCACCGGTATGCAGCCCGAGCTTCACCATTGTAAATACCTACCATACCGACTCATTTACCATCCATCATTTTGATTTCTACCGTATAAAAAACCCGGATGAGCTTATTGAGATCGGCTTTCATGAGTATATCCATAATGATGCGGTGTGCTTTATTGAATGGGCAGATATGTTTCCCGAAGTTATACCTGACAAGGCGCGATATATCAGGTTTAAAGAGGAAAAAGGGAATGTTCGGATTATTTCTATTGATAAGTGATTTTTCTATTTATAATTGTTACACCGCGGCAGGTCTTGATGTTTGCTTGAAATATCTTGATTTTACTAGTATTTAAATGTATACTTTATATATACATTTTAAAACGGAGGAAATAATGCAGGCAACAATACTCGATCTAAGATATAAGATGAAAGATGTTTTAAAAGCATTGGGAAGACGGGAAAAAGTCAAAATCCTTTATCATGGTAAAGTTAAAGGAACAATTATACCTTCTCAAAACAAATTAAAGAAAAAGATATGTGAGCACCCTTTCTTTGGCATGAAAGAAAAGGCATCTGATTCTGTAAATACTATTATGAAAGAATTACGTAAGGAACGCTACGATGTTGTTTGATACGGATATATTTATATGGATTCAAAGAGGTAACAAAAAAGCTGCGAACATTGTTGAAAAATCTCAAGAACGTTTTCTCTCTGTTCAAACATACATGGAATTAATACAATGCGCTAAAAATAAAAATCAAACCTTAAATACCCAGGATTTTCTTACATCTTTCGATTTTATCATCCTGCCTTTGAGTGAGAATATCGGTCATAGAGCATCGATTTACATTGAAGAGTATTCCCATTCGAATGGCATTCGTACCGGAGACGCAATAATCGCAGCTACAGCCGCTGAGAATAATCTTACTCTTTTGAGTTCCAATGCTAAACATTTTCGACCGATTAAAGACTTAAAATTAAAAATATTTAAGCCATAAAGAAACTAATAATATCGTTAAATTTACGCATTTTTGTGCTATATTTATATAAAGACCGTTTTATCTTTAAATGTTAGTATAAGATAAACGAGGGAGGGGAAATGCGTTTTACTATAATTCTAATGGTGTTGATGATGTTATTGGTGAAGCATCATACGCAATGGCTGAATATCTGGGAATTAATCCTGACCCGCAATATGGCGGGACAGACGGCCCGGTTACCTATATCTCCTTTGCCGGCCCTTCTGCGCAAGTCGATAAAAATAACTATACAAATCATGAAATGGCTATAGAACTTGGTAATGCACGGGCAAAGGAATTGATGGAATATTTTGGCGTGAATGCCATTAAGAACAATAAATCAGCGTTCAATTCATTGAATATCTTACGGAATGGCTACACCATTACCTTGCCGGAAATCATTATTACCGCTGCAGGAACACACACGGTTACGGTTACTAATTTTAAGGGACAACAGGTAATGTCGCGGCATGGTGAGGATGCACAAACGTATTCTCTACCTGATCTATCATCCGGCCTGTATATTATTAAAATTGCTACCTCCACAGCATACGCTATTGAACGGGCAATAATGTATTAATACTACGATGCTACCTTCAATGTACTTTTTAAAATGTAAACTTTGCTAACCGCACTCCAAAACGAAGGTAACCCGTAACAGTGTGCTTGTATTGATAAGGACTTCTACTTATTTAAAATTTTAATTGTTTTACTATACTCTCCTGCTTGCATTTTAATCAGATACAATCCTGCTGCTACCTTATTATTGTTATTGGAAATATCAACATGATAATAACCACTTGATTTCGTTTCATCAACAAGAGTCCTGATTAATTTCCCATGCAAATTGTAAAGGTTAATACTGATATATGATTTGCTGTTTGGTACTCCATAAAAAAGTCTTGACTTATAATACTTGGCATAAAAACCCCGGTTTTGCTTTTCAACGGATTCAGTTGCAACAGCCCCGGAAATTCTGAAATCATCTATACTAATATCGCTATGCCAGCCATCACCTGTTTCACCTCTGAAACGGAACTGAATTTTCTCCTTACCGACATATGAATCAAGGTTAAGGATTTTTTCATGCCACTGATCTCCCTGGTCTCCGCTGATTGTTATAACATCATTCTCCCAGGTTCCATCAGACCATATATCCATATAAAGTGTTCCCATCTCGGAATCGTTTAAATCGAACATATGGTAATAAAACGAGAGCTCAGCAGTGACAACAGGTTTAAAATTAAACATTGGCGTCAGCATATCTATTTTTTTATTATTATTTCCGAATGATGCCTCAGTATAGAGATAATTTCCATTTCCTGAAGTATTATCTCCCTCAGGTCCGGTTTCATCCGGCGGGTCGTCTATTCTTGACGGTGTCGGGCCTCGCCATACTGTCCAGTCAAGGTCATCCTGATCAAGCTGTTCCCAGTATCCTTTCAGGGGAACCGATCCGGTATCAAAATCGTCAAAGCTTTGATAGTAGGGGATAGAACAGAGAGGGCTCTGTATGGAAATAAAGTCATTACTTTCATCCAAAAGCCACTCTTTCTCAATGCTGGTGACCCGGACCTTATACTCGGTACCGCTTATCACCTGCTCCGGCACTTTCCAGATGTATGCTCCGTCACTCTCGGTAGATGCAACAATATTCGTATATACGCTTGTATTTTTGAGAAGATCGATTTTTACCTGGCCGGTAATATTATCATCCCATTTTAATTCATACTCCGTGTCCTTTTCAAGAGTCTCACCGCCGTTTGGCCATGTTACAGCCAGGTTCGATTTCTCCTCGATTGAAAAGAAATCGTCACTCTCATCAATACAGGTATCATTGGTAAGGCTGTAAATTTTAATTTTATAATCAGCACCGAGTTCAAAATTAGCAGGTATATGCCATGATAGTGCGGAGTCGGCTGGTATTGCGCTTATAAGAGTCTGAAAGAGAGAGGTTCCTTTAAGAAGGTCAATTTTAACATCACCCTCAACATATTCAAGCCATGTTACCTGAAAAGTCCGGTCACGTTCCCATCGTTCTCCGCCGTTCGGGGAGGTCATTTGAACAAAAGGAAGACTCATGCATGAATAGGGGCTGATTGTAGGGTCACCGAATAATACCAGGGCCAGATGATTATTCCATTTTTTTCCGTCTATTTCTATCCGTGCCATATCCATAGCCTCTGCATCAACCAGAGAGTCTTGAATTAAAAATTTAGCATACCAGTAGTTCTGCCCGCCAATAGAGCCGGTATTGGTATAGTCCGATTCTCCGGGGCTATAAGTCACGCTTATGGTTCCGCCATGTGTTGCTATACCGCCGTTGACCAGTATGGAATAACAGAGATTATTTTCTACATCAGGCTTTGCATTAAGGCATGCCCCCTGAAAGGTTATTACCGGATGGGTATCATCCAGCTCATCCACGTCATTAACACTGATCATACCGCTCGAACTGGTTGAAGAGCCGTGAGTGTCCCAGAAAACACAACCGGGCTGTTCATCTTTCCATGCTTTTTGTGTGTTTGATGAAGTAACCGACGTTACTTCCGGTGGAGGATTTAAATTATAGTCATCAGCATATATCCGGTAATACTCCCAGTTGCACGGAATCAGGGTGTGGTCTTTTATCTGCTCTCCAAGTTCGTAGGCTTGTGTTCTATCGTCAATTGGCTTCATAGAGAGGAGTACCTTGAATCTCCATCCTATTTCATCTTTACTGGCATTCTCATAGGCTATTGTCTTCTCAAGAATGTTATCAAGTTTCTGAATATCTCCGCTGGTATAAACCGGTATTCTTCCTAAATGTACTTCAGCATAAACATCACTGCTGCTGATACCCGATCCGCTGAGTTCCTGGTAATACCATTCCGTTGGAGTTGTATTGTTCATATACATTGGAACATCACCGCCTGAGGTAGTCGGATCACCTATTAATAAGGCAAATTCAATATTGAGTGATTCATAATTATCTTTCATCCAGCTTCTCAGTTTACTCGAAGTCCAGCTGTCAGTTACCAGATGGACATCATACCCTTTTTTCTCTTTCATTGTTATGTAATTCTGCAGTTTTTGCGAACCGGATTCTATTGACGAAGTAGTAATTATAGCTAATCCCCTCCTCTCAGGAACGGAAGATACAAATCCCGCATATTCATGAGCGACTTCGTTATAATTATAGGCAAGTTTTTTTACCAGCTTAGCAGTTCCCCAGGGCATTTTATGGGTGATATCCGGGCCCGCAGCCATGTCAGGAAAGTCAACGACCAGTTTACCCCCGACCATTCTTTTAAGCTTTTTCGAAACAGGATTGTATACATAGGGATTGACGGTGACTTTAATAAGTTTATACTGGCGCATTTTACCGATATTTGTAATGCTGGCATAGGAATCAGGGAAAAATGAATCACGGGAATAGATAGCGACATCTTTTCCGTCAACAATATTTTTACCTTCCGGTATGACAATTTTATTCTGTATTGCTTCCAGTGCGCCCGGCCCCACATTAAACGTACCGTTTAACACCTCTTCTGCCAATCCGTCAACTTGTACGCTAACGTTATTAAGATCTGCGGCAGGCGGTAAAAGAAATGTGTATGAATATAAAGGTAACACCGGCTCGCCTGGTTCTCCATGCACAGATACACCCTCAAAAACAGCATAGCTATTATCTCTGCTTAAAGGGATATGTTTACATGGAAGATTAACGGAAATATGTGCAAGTGATGAAGAAAATAAAAATGAAATAAGTAATACAACCCCAATGACCTTCTTAGAGATCATTTGTGCCCCCTCCCCTATATTTTTAAAAAATTTGGAAATTATTAAAACTTTTTAAGATACAGTTATGATATGTTGTTTGAAGTTTTGTTGAAGTTACAATAGAAATAGAGAAGAATTTAACCACCGGCCCCTCCTACTGATTAAATAAAACATGAATAATATGGATAAAATTATTTGCTGTATAAGCTTTAGTATCTAATATATCATAAAAAAAATGTTTTTTCAGATTTTTTTATCAGATTTAAGCGGTCTTTTTTTATTTTCATCCCACTTAAATACTAATCTCTAATGAAATTATCGTTAATTATTTCTTCCTTCCTAATTTTTTAGCTATTATTTACTTCTAGACTAATATTGGCACTGAGAACTAAATTACTACGCAATTCGGTATAAATCAATTTTAAGATGTATACTGAATTGTATCAGTATAACTAATTGTATGAGACTTCGTTCTGACAATTAGTATATTTTTACAAGTGCATGAATTAAATCTTAAAAAAGCAGTTTCTATCGAATATCGTTCTCTTATAAGGAAGCTTCCATTTAAACATCAAACAGAGTTTGTCAGGCGTAATCTCATCCGTAATAGGATCATTATCATCAGGGTCTACTGTTTCGCCCTGGAGATATTTGAACTTCGCGCCGTAGCTTCTCATGATTCTTCAGTTTTGCAGAGTTAGAAGCAGCTTTAATAAAACCGGAATTATTTTAAAATTCATTTAATTTTTTTTAAACAAAATCTTTATATTTCGCAACCTAAAAAAATAAAAACTCCTTTTTATTAATACCGTTCTGATAGAAAATGAATTGTATTATAAATGCTGTTTATAATGCAATAATAGTGCTTGATTAAAAAGACACACTTGCTTCAATACCCGTTAACTTCAGATTTTCGGAAAAATCCGGTACTAAGGTGAAGTGAAATTTTTCTTTTATAGTCAGTATCATTCCCACTCTTGCATCGGAGAAATTCAATTGAGATTCTTTCCTTTCTGCATAGCCTGCGTTTGAGGCAAATAAGTATTTACTATGAGTAAAGGAAGGTTTCCAAGAAGAGAAAAGGGCAACATTCCGTGTTATTTTATACTCAAGAAATAATGGGAAGAATAGATAAGATCGATACTCAGTATAATCTCTATCATACTCTTTAATTTTTTTGAAAAATGAGAGGTTACCTTTATCATATAAATAGAGGTAATATTGAAATATTCCACCTACTCCCAGGTAAATATCCAGCTTTTCAATAGAGAGTTTTTGAGCGTCATAGGCTTCAAGAGACACAGAGGAAATCTCCCTGTCGTATGTGGAATCCGGGCCATTCCATTCAAATACACTTTTGCCTTTAGAGAATGATGAAGAATAACCAAGACCTGCAAAAAATGTATTCCGATTTTTAGAGTTGTTTAACAGGTAACCCAGGGAGATTACTGTGTATTTTATATTGTTGCGTGCATTGCTGTAGGTAGTGTCAAAAGGGTGCTTTATACTTATTTCCTTATTTCGTTGAGATGATTGTGTGTACTGCAGATACAGTCTTATTATACCTGTTTTAAAAAGTTTGTACTGTGAAATTAATCTGCCGTGAAAATTGTTGGATTTCGAATCGCTTTTATTATACTCTAAAGAATTGTCATTGAAGGTGTTGTATTCAAATTGGTTAACGTTACAAATACATGAAATGCCTCTAAAAAATTCAAGGCCGTTTATCGAATACCAGACCCCGGCTCTTCCTTTATTATCGTACTTATTGTGCCGGTTTATATTTGATCCAAGTGAGTCATTTGCACTGTCGCTTTCGTTCTTGACCTGAATTCTATCGATATGCATACCGATTATATTTGGATTTCCGGAATACTGTCCTGTGAAATAGAGGTCATAGAAAGTGCCGTATTTATCTTTTTTACCGGCTCTCAGCAAGGATTCCCCGTTGTTATCTTTCCAGTCAGGGAAAAGAAGTAATGTTGACGATAATTTTTTATCATATAGATGAGAGAAATATGGAAAGACACTGTTGGATAATAAATCGTAGTCGGAAAATCCTGTTTGAAGCGGGGACCCGGGAGTAGTTGAAACGGTAAGAAAGAATAAGAAGCTAAAAAGGAGTATACATTTTTGTTTTTTCATGAATTCGGGTGTGTGTTTTATTCGGTTTATGTAGATATTTGACAATTGGTTTTATTTTACTTAAAATTTATGTTTGCTTTTCTCGCTATATAAATCGGGCGTGAATTAAAATAGGGTTGTCTAGAGGTAAAAAGTTTAATGAAGTGGTGTAAATTTTTTCAACTCGCAATGTTTAATGGCATTTCACAGTATGTTTTTCCATCGAGTAATCTCCCTGATTTCTTTTTACTTCTTCCGCCCCATTGTTTAAAAAAGAAGGGAGTTTTATAATAATCACAAGTTCTCTGTATTTCTAAAATCCACTCTTTTTTCATCATTCTTGGGCTTCTTCCACTTTCTCCTCCTACAATTACCCAATCAATGCCATTTAGATTTAACGAACTGAGAGGCCCAATTAGAGGTTCGCACGAGATAAATTTTAAATATGCATTTATCGATTTTAGATCTTCTATTCGATTTAACATAATTGAATTTTCAACAGTAACCCCCATCCAAATATTCTTTGTCCATTTTACTTTATTTGATATTTGAGTTAACCTATCAGAGCGTTTTGTTAGTACCTGAAAAATGTGTTGTGTGTTTTGATTCATTGTTTTAAACACTTTTTTAATAAAAGAAATTGGAATATCTTTATGAAATAAGTCACTCATTGAATTAACAAAGACCATTTTTGGTTTCTTCCATGTAAATGGGATTGAAAGAGTGTCTTCATGTAATGTGATTTTAAAACCATTTTTATACTTTGGCAATCCCATTCCTTTGAGCCTTTTTGCCATTACTTCTGCATAGCAATATTTACATCCAGCCGAGATTTTATTACAGCCGGTTGTGGGATTCCAGGTCATTTCTGTCCATTCAATATTTGATTTAGCCAATTTTCCTACTCCATTTATTAATTATATCATTCGCAATTTTCACAGCAGTACGATTATTAGACCCTAGTAGAAAATGGTACATTATATTATGCTTTTTATTTTCCAGTAAGAATGGCTTTGACACATATTTAAAAACATTTTTTAATCTTTTACGATAGAGCTCACCTGCAATCTCAATTGTCTTTTCCTTTTTAACCTCTTTGGTTTCTTTGCCAAATAAAGGTAAAACAGGCTGATCTTCATAGAATGCATCCTTAATTTCAAAAGATGATAAACCTAAGAATTCCTGAAGTTTTTTCATCCATGAATCAGAGATATTACCGTCTTTTTTAAGCAATCGATTAACTCCCATACCAAGCGGTACTAGTATCCACATATCAATACTCAATCCTTTTAAACATTCGATTGATTCCCATTTGAGCTGCATACCGCAGGGGTCAATAAATGCTAATACTTTATAATCAGGTCCTCTATAGCTAAGAAATGCGGCCATATCCTTAAGCTTTTCATTACAATCACCTGATACGACAGTAGTGCTAACTTTTTTAAAATGAAAATCTGTATCTATTGACTCTCTCAATTTATTAACAAATTTTTTATTTTTCTCTACGAAGTAATACTGATCAAATGAACGAGGGTCGTTTATAGCCAAGATCCTTTTAGCCGCACCTTCAATTATTTTAGAGCCTTTTTCTTCTGATATTTTTTCTTTACCTGTTTTACCGGACCCTGCGAAGCCGTCAAAGTAAAGTAATTTCCAATATCTTCTGGACTTCATGATTTCAAGGTATGCTTTTGTATATTCAACAACTATTTCAAGTTTCTGATCAGTCCATGAACCACCGAATACATTCATAATCATTCCGTTTTGTTAAATGTAAAACGTTATAATGCCAATTTTAATTAAAAATTCACATTCGCCTCAATACCGGTAAGCTTAAGGCTTTCAGAGAAATTGGGTATTAAGAAGAATTTAAATCTCTCTTTTATGGTTAATGATATTCCCAGGCTTGCATCGGTAAAATTCAATTTAGTTTCTATACTTTCCGCATAATCGGTATCGGAGCCGTATAAATATTTACAATGGGAGAAAGAAGGCTTCCATGAAGAAAACAGGGAGAAATTCTTTTTTATGGTATACTCAAGAAAGAGCGGGAGAAACAAGTTGAGTCTGTACTCTGTATCGTCTCTGTGATACTCTTTAAATTTCTTAAAAA
>JAUXBV010000362.1 GCA_030619215.1 Fibrobacterota bacterium
AATAGCTAAAGAAAAACGCTAAATTTATTTTAAGAACGCGGTACTCTCAAGTAAATATATTAAACATGTGTATATTTATATTTTACCTTTACAACACAAAACTGGTACATTGTATTATAAATAGTTACTAGTTATTGTCACTTCCAGGGTTCTGATTCAATGGGGGGAGTGGCAATCTTCTTTTTTAAGCATTTTAAATTATAAACGTATGAAAGAGATAATCGGCACATCCAACCGGGTATTGGAGATAGACCTTTCCTCACGGGAAGTAAAGGAATTCAGCATTACTGACAAAGACCGCCGGATGTATCTTGGCGGAAAGGGAATCGGGCTAAAATTACTTTATGAACGGTTAAGTCCGGGAACCGATCCTCTTGGAAAAGATAATATCCTGATCTTTATGATGGGTGTTTTAATGGGTACAGGCGCTCCGTGCAGCGGACGGTTTGCAGCAGTAACAAAATCCCCTCTTACAAAAGGCATTGTTTCCTCTTCCTGCGGCGGCCCATTCGGTATGGCGTATAAAACAGCGGGATATGACGGCCTGATTATCACCGGAAAGTCAGATAAGCCGATATATATAGTCATTAATTCCAATGAAGTAACATTTGAGGATGCGTCAGGCCTCTGGGGTAAGGATACTCATGAAACACAGGATGCCTTTAACCTGGGCGGAAAAGACGGGGCACTGGTTATCGGGCCGGCAGGGGAGAACAGGGTTCTCTATGCAAATATCGTTTCAGGTCACAGGTATCTGGGCAGGTGCGGATTCGGGGCGGTCATGGGTGCAAAGAACCTCAAAGCAATTGTTGTTTACGGAGGGGAATATAAAATAGTTCCCAAAGATATCAATACCTTTAACAAAGCAAGGAAAACAGCACTCAAATATATAAACAGCAGCAGGTTTCTCACTCAGCAATACCGGAAATACGGCACTGCATCGCATTTCAAGTACTGCAATAAAACCGGCACCTTATCCGTGATGAACTTCAAACAAAGCAGCCATGAGAGGGCGCACGAGGTGTCCGGTGAAGCAATGAGCGAAAAATATAAAACCAAACACAGTAGCTGCATGGCATGTGCAATTCAATGCGGCCATAAGGGTACGGATAAAAACGGCACAGTTCATCAAATGCCTGAATTTCAGAGCGCTGCGCTCCTTGGCCCAAACCTCGGTATCTTTGATACGGATCTCATAATTAAATGGAATGACCTGTGTGGCAGAATGGGAATTGACACCATCTCCGCAGGAACGACACTGGCATATATTATGGAAGCTGGGGAAAAGGGGCTTATAAAAACAGACCTTACGTTCGGCTCTCCAGCCGGAGTTTACGAAGCCCTGGAGGACATCGCATTTCGCAGAGGCAGGGGAGTTGAACTGGCAAACGGTACATACTGGCTATCTGAAAAGTACGGTGGGAAAGAGTTCGCCCTGCATGTCAAGGGAATGGAGATGACATCTTATGATCCGCGGGGTGCGGTTGGACAGGCGCTTTCTTTTGCAACGAACAACCGGGGAGGACACCACCTTTCCGCATTTCTTGTTGCACAGGAGGTCCTTCTCGGCCTGCTTAACCCTGATACAACCAGGGCCAAGGTGCAATATGTACTGTTTTTTGAAGCGCTGTTTTCCGCTGCGAATTCTCTGGTCACCTGCCTCTTTACTGCATACGCGTACATACTGGAGAAGCCCCTTATAAGATTTATACCTGACAAGGTTGTCGGTTTTGTAATGCAGAATATGCGTTGGCTGGCAATGAAGCTGATGGACGTCGGTTTATACAATAAATTTTTCGAATCGGTCACAGGGATTAAAATGTCTCATAAGGAGTTGATGAAAGCCGGGGACAGAGTATACGTGCTTGAGCGTTACATGAATACACGCGAAGGAGTATCACGCAAGGACGACACTTTGCCTGATCGTTTTCTTAAGGAGGGGAGGGCGTCCGACCCGGAAAAAAGAGTTGTGCCGCTTGAAAAGATGCTGAATAAATATTACAAGGCCAGAGGGTATGATGGGAATGGGATACCGACCGTTGAAACGTTGAGGAAATACAATATAGAGAAAGCATAGCCACGGAGATAAAAAGAATGGAGTGTCAGCCTTCGCCACCTGGGCTATACCGAGACGAGAGGCTTCTCCGCTCCGCTAAAGCTATGCGGTAGCGAGCGGCTTGACAGGTTGGAGTATTGGAGTGATGAGGTAAGAAAAAAAATGTTATCGGTTGACGGTTAACAGCATAAAAGAAATAAAATCGAAATAGAAACGTCCCATAGGGACTAAATATCTATAGAAAAAATAATACGGAAAATAAAGCCAGTCCCGCCCCTCATCACACCTTCTCCCAAAGGGAGGAGGAGAAAATATTGATATCTTGACTAGTTATAGGACGAAACCTGGCGAATTTCCATTTCATAAGTAAATATGTTAAGTTAAACCTAACCTTTAATTTCCTTGACACGTTTCTCATAAGTTTATATATATTTACAGTAATAAGTACCTACTGGATAGAGACCTTTCTTTATATAGCAAGAAGCTTGTTTTATATCAAGGTTACAGGAGCACCCTTTTCCATGAAGGAGGCTGTAAATGATAACCTATTTTGCATCCCCTGAACGAGCAGATAAAGATAAAATAACCAGAGAAATTGACCTTGCAAGTAATAATGCTGTTGTTTGCGGAGTGTTAAGGTTGAGCTACGGGATTTTAGCAATTTTAAATGAGCATCGTCAAATTCTTGCAGTCAACGAAACTTTTTTGAAAGAGTTGGGCATTGAAGATGGTGGTAGAGTATTGGGCCTGCGGCCCGGCGAAGCTGTCGGTTGCATCCATGCCCGCGAGCTGGAAGGGGGATGCGGAACCAGTAAATGGTGTTCCACCTGTGGTGCGGCTATCGCAATTGTAACAGCCCTTGCAACAAAAGATCCCGTAGAGAGAAAATGCGTTTTAACAGTTAAAAAGGATCAGGGTGAGGTTACTTTATGCCTCGCAGTCCGCTCCAACCTTATTACAATAAATAGTATACGCTTTGTCATTCTCTATCTTCAGGATATTAGCGAAAATGAGCGGCGAGCTGCACTTGAACGGGTATTTCTTCATGATATGAATAACATTCTGACAGGTATCCATTGCTTGTCCGACCTGATGCAGGAGGGAAAGCAAAAAGACCCTATCCCATTAGCAAAAAAGATATTTGAGTTATCGTCACGGTTAAAAGCCGAATTAGCCTTACAATCAGCACTTTCACATGAGAATAGCGGTACCATGTATAAACCGGAAATAGAAGAGGTATCCGTTGAGAATATTTTATCCAATCTGGAGAATTTCTTCACGGAGCATCCTGCAGTAAAAAATAAAAAGTTAATTCTCCCGGAGA
Organism: Fibrobacterota bacterium; assembly: GCA_030619215.1. Taxonomy (GTDB): domain Bacteria; phylum Fibrobacterota; class Chitinivibrionia; order Chitinivibrionales; family JANQEN01; genus JAUXBV01. Next base: position 3,381 of record JAUXBV010000362.1, read on the forward strand.
AATTTCCTGAAAAAAGAATGAAAACCGACCAGCCAATGCTTCTGAGAGTTCTTACCAATATGTTAATGAATGCGTTTGAAGCAACTGTAACCGGCGGTGAGGTAAAGCTTGCTATCGAATATGATTATGATACAATCTCATTTTCAGTATGGAATAAAAAATGCATTCCTGAAGATATCCAGCGGAGAATCTTTCAGCAGTATTTCAGCACGAAAAATGGAAAGGGAAGAGGGTTTGGAACATATAGTATCAAGCTGATCAGCGAGCAGTTCCTGGGAGGCCGGGTTAGCTTTACCAGCTCGGAACCACAAGGCACGGTTTTCCGGCTTGTCCTTCCGCAAAAGAATAAAGAGTTGGAGTCCTAAAGGATTAAAATAATGGAGCAATGGAGTACTTGAATGTTGGAATACTGGAATCCTAAAGGACTAAAGTAATGGAATTTTGGGTAAGAAAAAAATGTTGTCAATTGACAGTTAACAGTTAACAGCTATTAAAAAAACAAAACAAGAATGCACTATAAATAGCACACGTCCTGTAGGGACTAAAAATCTATAGAAACAGGTAATACAAAAAATTACAACCAGTCCCGTAGGGACGCAATATCTATAAATATGCTAAAACCTATTTTTCTTTATCCTTCATTCTCCCGGCAAGTTCATCCCTGACGCGGGCAAGTACATCCTTTTCTATCTGCTTGACTCTTTCCTCAAGCACCGAGTTCAAATGCTTCTGGAGCAAAGCTTCAACCTTCTCCATTATATTGGGGGGAATGGTCTCTTCTTTTTCTTCAGCAGCATCTGTGATTTCATCTGCCTCTTGCCCAGGTTTTATATCCTTAATAGCATCGGCGAAATCGGGTTGTAATACCTGTGTTTCCGGAGGGACAAAATCCATTACAATGGATTCCTCCTGGCTTGCAGGTTGGTCGGTTTCCACCTCTTTCTTTTCTTTAGCATCAGGCAACTCTTCCGGTTTCGCAAACTCTGCAGTTTCTTTCGTTGTGCTCTCCTCCGGCTCCGTAAGCTCTGCAGCTTCTTCCGCGGTGCTTTCCTCTTCAGCTATATTTTCCTCTGGCTCAAAAATAGACTTTCTTTTTTTATCAGGGGGCTTTTTAACTTCGGTTTCTTTGAGAGAGTCTTTTTCTTTCTTTTCAGGAAGAACCGCCTCCGCCTTTTTCA
>JAUXBV010000469.1 GCA_030619215.1 Fibrobacterota bacterium
ACAGGCTATATTTAACAGAATCCAATTAAGTTGTTTATATACTAAATATAACAATTTTTTGGTGTAAATGTATATTTATTTAATTTAATTTATAAATATAAATATATGTCTATGTATAATATATTGTATGCTGTTTTTTAATTTTTTAACTGATGCGGTTATTTCTTATGGGAGAATTGTAAAGGAAGGGATATACCTTGTTACGGTAAAACCCAGTAAATACATTAGTGCAGTTCATTTCTAATGCATAAACCGGGTTTAATAAAACAAACAGGATACCTGGTAATTATTTATTACTATTTATTAGCACCTCTCACATGCATAGTAACCATACAGACATCATCATTGAACTCGCTGGTGCCCGCGTATTTGTTGACTTCACTCAATATCCCGTCCAGCATCATTTCAGGTGTTTTATGTAGCTGATTTTTTACTGTTTTCAAAAGGCGCTCTTTGCCGAAAATTTTCCGGTGTTTACTTTCCACCTCATAGAGGCCGTCTGTAAAAAAGAATACAATATCGCCCTTTGTCATCGGGTGTTCATAAGCGGTGTAATTATGGGTAGTGAATAAACCCAGCGCTGGGTCCGGCTTTTCCCCGTTGTTTGATATCGTTTTAACCCCATTATTATCCGGCTGAATAATATAGGGAAAGGGGTGTCCGGCATTGGCATAATGCATCATTCCGACCTTTAAATCCACAACACAATAGAATGCCGTAGCAAACATTCCCGCGTAAAACTGCTTGGTAACCGCGTTGATACCCATATTCAGCCTGTTAAAGAAAGCTACCGGATCTACCGCAATAGGCATGAGCTCTTCAATCAAACCGTGAAGGTAGGCAGTAAGAAGCGACGCCCGCACGCCATGTCCCATTACATCGTAAATCATTACGCCTGCCTGGTGATCCGAAATAGGAAGAATCTCAAAGAAATCACCGGCAAGTGCGCTGGTGGGAATATACCGATGGGCAAATTGCAGGGTGCTCTGCTCCGGCGTTACATTCGGCGGGAAGTTCTTGGGATAATTTTGAGAGAGCAGCGCCATCTGAACATCGCGTGCCAGCATAAGGTCCGCTTCCATCTCCTCGTTCTTTGACTTAAGCTCGTCCGAGAGCTGGGTAAGTCTTTGCTCAGTCTGCTTATGCTCGGTAATATTCCTGATCACGCTGATCCACGCCGGCTTCCCCTCATAAACGGTCTCATCCGAGAGGATCTCCACATCCAGCACTTTGCCGTTTTTTGTGACATGCTTATATTCATTAGGCGTCCCGACATTCCTTATGTCAATATTCTTTTCAACCTTGCTAAAATCTTCCGGAGGGTGAAGATCAAATGGGGTCATCGATTTTATCTCGTCTTTGGAATAGCCATACACATTTAAAGCAGCCTTATTACAATCCAGGAACTTATGTGTCTTTTTATCGAAGATTAAAATCGGGTCAGGGGTGTGCTCAAACAGGGTGCGCTGGACACTCTTTCTTTTTTCTGCCAGCTCCCGCTCCGCAAGTTTACGATCAGTAATATCGAATATAATTCCCATATACGCATAACAATTTCCTGAGCCATCACGCAGCGCAGTCATTATATCCCGGGCCCAGCGAATTTCACCCGACTTTGTGTGTAGATTATAATCCGCCACAAAGCTGTTGATCTTCCCTTCATGCATACGCTCCAGTGCTTGTCTCAGTGACAGATCCGAGTGCTCCCCTACCAATTCAACCGAAATAACATTTTTATTCCAGGTGGATAAGGTAATCTCTTCAGGGCCATACCCCGTAATATCCTTAATCCCATTACCCATATAATCGAAAACATCCGAATCGACCTTTCGGCGGTATATGGTAGCCCTCCCATGCTCCAGGACCTGGCCCACATCGGTTATGACCCGAAGTCGCTCCTCCTCCTTCTTTTTCTCCTCCATTCGCTCTACCTGAAAGGTAATAATCGCTGCTATCAATAATACGGCACAAATGACACACAGGGTATAAAACCACAGGGTTTTCCAGAAAGGCGGCAGAATCCTTATTTTTAATGATGTTCCTTTCTCATTCCATACGCCATCGCTGTTTGACCCCTTTACTTTAAAAACATACTTCCCCGGAGGCAGGCCCGAATAGGTTACAAAACGCCTTTTGCTTGCAACATAGTTCCACTCTTTTTCGAGACCTTCCATTATATAGGCGTACCGGTTCTTGTCAGGTGCGGCATAGTGCAGCGCAGTAAACTCAAATGAGATAACTTTATCTTTATATGACAACGCGATCTCTCTTGTCTCTGATATTGATTTTTCAAGAATTGTACGTCCATCGGGCATTTTTCCTATAGGTACAGGTCTGTTGGAAAGTTTAAAACCGGTAATAAGAATTGAAGGCGGAAAAGGATTATCTATGATACTATCAGGAAAGAAAGCATTAAATCCGTTTGGACCTCCGAAAAACATCTCACCGCTCACACTCTTAAATGCGGCAAACGTGTTAAATTCATTACTCTGTAATCCATCTTCAACATAATAAATCTTAAAAGTCTCTGTTCCGGGATCAAACTTTGATAATCCCCTGTTGGTGCTTAGCCATAGATTTCCTTTATTGTCTTCTAAAATCATATACACTTCATTATTTGAGAGGCCATCCTTTTCAGTGTAATGGGTAAAAATTCCTTTTTCATGATTGAATTTATTCAACCCTCCACCATAGGTCCCTATCCATAAATTACCGGAACTGTCCTCACAAATTGCATAAACATTATTGTTGCTTAAACTATTTATATTTTTTGGGTCTGAGATATAATGAATAAATTGTTCCGTTTCCCGGTTAAACTTATTTAATCCTCCTCCATTTGTTCCAACCCAGAAATTATTTGAGCGATCTTCGTACAGGCAATAAACCCTGTTATTGCTGATACTGGTGCTGTCATCGGGATCATGTTTATAATGAGTAAAGCGCTCTGTCTTTCTGTCGAATTTATTAAGGCCTCCTCCTCTTGTCCCTGCCCAGAGAGTGCCTGAGCGATCTTCATAAATAGACCGAATTTTATTATTACTCATACTATAGGGATTATCAGGATCAAATTTATAATGTGTAAACTGTTCTGTCTCACGTATAAATTTATCAAGGCCCTCATTCGTTCCAATCCATAACACTCCAAATCTATCTTCACATAATACTGGAACCATATTGGAGGCTATACTGTTCGGATTTTTATTATCATGGACATAATGGGTAAAGATATTCTTTTCCCTGTCAAGTTTATTCAGACCACCGAAGTTAGTTCCTATCCATAATGTCTCAAACCTGTCTTCATAGATACCCCATATTATATTATCACTCAAACTATTACTATTTTGATGCTCATGTTTATAATGAGTAAATTTTTCCGCTTCCTGATTGTATATATTAATACCATAACCACGGCTTCCAATCCATATATTACCGGTATTATCCTCAAATATTGAAAAAATTTGATTACCGCTTAAGCTGGTGGGATTATCAGGATCATTTTGAAAGCTGAAAAATTTCTCTTTTTCACGATCAAAAATGGAAACGCCTCCTGAATGGGTGCCGATCCATAACCTGCCGGACCGGTCCTCATAGATAACATAAACATGATTATCATTTAAACTATAAGGATTCTCGGGGATAGTTTTGTAGCACTTAAACTGCTCTTTTCCCTTGTCAAACCTGTTGAGTCCTCCTTTCTCAGTCCCAATCCATAGTATTTCATCCCTGTCTTCATACACACAGAGAACA
>JAUXBV010000431.1 GCA_030619215.1 Fibrobacterota bacterium
CGACTTCGGCCTCTTTTTTGGATAGAGGCACGGCACTGCATTTTACCCTGTTCTTCAGTTTAATACTTTCCGCCAGCATGGAGGCGATATTTTCGCCGAGCTTCCATTTTCCTTTATAAACCGAGCTGTTGACAAAAGGTACCACCACTATTTTTTCTTCCAGTTTCCCCGTTATGGTGGAGTAATCGGCTTTTGCCTGTGCTATCTGCCGAGACATTTCCGCAATAATTACATCAGGCGGGACCCAGGCTTTCAATGCATTAATCTCTTTTTCAAGCAGCGGCTCCGGAAAAAGGGGGTCGGCATTCATTGCGACTTTTGTTTGATAACCGGCTGGAAGAAACAGTGACTGGGTTTTCAGAATATTTTTTATAAGGACGGTTCCATTAATTATGCCGACTCGGGTAAACCCTTTTTTTTTATTTACATTGACAGAAAAAGAGGTGCCGCGGATCGCAAGTATGGCAGTAGGGGTATAAACCCTGGTTTCCTGCCGGGTAAAGACTCCTTTGGGGAGTGTTTTATTTACAATGAAATACACTGCGCCGAAAAATACCGTAGCATAATTTGTAAATATATTGTTTATCGTATCCTTATGAAGGTTTATAAGGAGCTGTGAGCTGGCATTGACGTAGATAATGCTGCCGTTCTGCCATTTAAGCCTCACAACCGACTTGTCAAGCACCCGGATTATATCATTATTAAAGAGCCTGGCATCCTTACCTATCAATGCCCACCTTTGCTGCCCTGCTCTCTGAACTTCAGCTTTACCCTTTAAGGAATCTAATAAGACATAAGGCTCCTCTGCTGAATAAAGTATGGAAAAGATGGAGAGTACAATCCCAATAGCCAGCTGATATACACAACCTTTCATAAAAGCCCCCAATATTAGGTTTTTAAATTTTTAGAGGTTCCTTTAACAGCTTATTCTTAAACAGTTATTTTCTTTATCTATTTTATTATACCAGTATAAAAGGTAATTTTCAAGTGAACAAAATGATAATTCTCATTTTCCTTTTTATTATTCAATGAGTTACGAAAGGATAATTTGATATATAATTTCTTGATATACTAAAGCAATGTAAGGTATTTTCAATTTAATTTTAAAAGAGTTTTAAGGTTAAACTAAACATAACGGTGAATCTGAATGTATTGGAAAAACGCATTTATTTACACATTTCGCAAGGATCCTGCTGAAGCTGAGGTTATCAGCCATAAATTGATGATTCGTGCAGGCATGATCAAGAAGGTCGCATCCGGCATCTATAGCTATTTACCACTCGGATTGCGTGTCATACGCAGGATTGAGAATATCATTCGGGAGGAGTTGAATAAGCGCGGGGCGGCTGAGCTGTTTATGCCGGTTGTTGTTCCAGCCGAACTGTGGCAGGAAAGCGGGCGCTGGAATTTATACGGCCCCGAGCTCCTGAGGTTTACGGATAGAAAAAACAACCGGTTTTGCCTGGGGCCGACCCACGAAGAAGTTGTTGTTGACATCGCGCGTCAGGCAATACGCTCTTATCGCGATATGCCCTTGTGCCTCTACCAGATTCAGGACAAGTTCCGCGATGAAATCCGCCCCAGGTTCGGCCTTATGCGGGGTCGTGAGTTTATCATGAAGGATGCCTACTCGTTCCATGCGGATGAGTCCTCCCTTGATGAAATGTATTGGAAAATGTACGATGCCTATACAGCTATCTTTAAACGATCAGGCCTTGAGTTCAGGTCTGTTGAAGCGGATTCCGGGGCAATCGGCGGGGATGTGACCCATGAGTTCCATGTTTTAGCGGAATCCGGCGAGGACACAGTCGTTTACTGTGAAAGCTGTGACTATGCTGCGAATATTGAAAAAGCTGCGGGCAGAAGACAGCTCAATGAGAACGCAGGAGATATTCCGGAGGATGCGCCGCAGCCAACCGAGGTTGCAACGCCCGATAAAAAAACCATCGAGGAGGTCGCTACTTTCCTGAATGTTAAGCCTTCCGACACCATAAAGATGCTTGTTTATGAGGTTAACGGTGGAGAATACCTGGTTGCGGTTTGCATACGCGGTGACCTTGAGCTTAATGAATCAAAACTGAAGAATGTACTTGGCGCGGAAAGCGTGGCAATACCGGATGAAGAAAGCCTTTCTTCGTTGATAGATATTCCCGTTGGTTTTTTAGGGGCGCACGATGTTGACAAAAAGAGTATCCGGGAGATTGTCGCCGATTTTTCGGTGAGTTATATGAAGGATTGTGTGGGCGGTGCAAATAAAAAAGATTATCATTTAATTCATGTTTACCCATCGCGTGATCTTTATATCGACCGGTATGCTGACCTGGCCTATGTAACTGAAAATGAGGAATGTGCAAGATGCGGTAATGGAAAACTGAAACTGCGAAGGGGCATTGAAGTCGGCCAGATATTTAAGCTTGGCGTCAAATACTCGAAGCCGATGAACCTGACATACCTTAATGATAAAGGAGAGAAAATACCCGTTATTATGGGGTGCTATGGCATCGGCCTCGGCCGTACCGCTGCAGCGGCTATTGAGCAGAACCATGACAAGGACGGTATTATCTGGCCCATTGAGATCGCACCCTATAAAGTCGCGATATTATGTCTCGATACTTCAAACCCGGAAGCGGTTGCGCTATCAAATAAAATACACGACCAGCTCGAAGACAAAGGGGTTGATGTCATTCTTGACGACCGTGATGATCGGCCGGGGGTAAAGTTTAAGGACTGCGACCTTATCGGCTTCCCGATACGGGTTGTCATTGGTGAAAAAGGATTAAAGAACAGGACGGTAGAGGTTAAAAAACGAACTGTTCCTGAGCCACAAAAGGTTGCTGTTGATAAAGCTGTTTCGTATATCCTGGACAGCATAAAGAGCCTTTACAAAAAGTAATTAACAGTATGACTACCCTGATTTTTGTACTATTATTATTTGGGATAGCCGGGTCATTCTTTTTTGCCGGTGTTGAAACGGGATTCGTATCCTGGAACCCTCTGAAAGTCAATTATCGAGCCGGTCAGGGAGATTTCAATGCCCGATGGGCAGTATACCTTTTAAAATATAAAGAACGAGTCCTGTCAACTGTCCTTATCGGAAATAATGTTTGTATTGTTATGGTCACACTTTCATTTGTATATCTCTTTGCACGACTGGATCAGCTCGTACAATTCAACCTTAGCGTAATTCCTTCTCCCGAAACCTGGTTTCTTTCTCCTGTGCTGGTCATTTTCACTGAGATGCTTCCAAAGTCACTCTTTCGGATCTATTCATTCAGGCTTACTATTAAGTCTATCCCGATTTTACTTATACTCTATTGGGTGACACTACCGGTTACATGGATTTTTTCACTTATCGGAAAAATGTTTGAGAGTAATAGAGAAGAGGGTAAAACCTTTACAGCGAATGTAAGAAGGGAGATGGTGCTCCTGGCACAGGAAGGCAGTAAACGCGGTACCCTGTTTGAGTATGCCACACTATTTATTGATAATATTTTAAAGCTTAAAGATAAAACTATCAGGGATATTGCCCGGTCCGAAATTAACTATTCAAAAGATGATGTATCTGATATACATGAGAAGAAAAATATAAAGGTCTCGGATATTGTTTCAGGTATAATCCGAAGCGATTATTCATTTGACGGTGATACTATTCTTGTTTATGATGAAAAAGGTGAGAAAGCTGCAGGGTGGGTTTCATTATTGGATATTGCCAAGGCTGAGATAGATACAAAAATAGGGGATATAGTGAGACCCCTGGCTGAGCTGCATGGAGACAACTCTCTCTTAAATTGTATCAGTAAACAAGCTGATTGCACGGATCCGTACTATCGTATTATAGATAAAAATGGTGACACCAGTACGATTCTTTGCAGGTTTGACATGTTTCGCTTGGTTTTTGGAGGTTATCATTCCCTTTGATTCGTTCTAAAGGTATCTTATATTATAATAAGAAATATTACCTATATGGAGGTAATTAATAAG
>JAUXBV010000214.1 GCA_030619215.1 Fibrobacterota bacterium
CAAAAACAATACTGTCTTTTCTGGTCCCGTCCTCACGCCAGGTTTCGCAGAGGCCGTGTTTTTTGCCGGTTGAGTCGTAGTTGGTGAAGCTTTTTGGGTTGTCTTTTGAATAGTAATCTTTATGATAACCAAATGGGATGCCTAATTTATATTTTCTATCTCGTAATAAAAAACCAGTTGAATCCCAACGTTGCAGTTTTCCATCAAGTTCATCATTATGGTATGAAAAGCTTGCCAATACTCTTCCTGTTGAGTCCCATTCGGTATATGGCCCATGAAATTTACCGTTTTTTGAAGTTCTCTTAACAAATCGGCCATTTTTTTTGCAAATATACTCTACTAATAAAATCTCATTATGCTTTATAACAGTATCAATTATACCGCAATTATTTGGCCACCAAATTTCATTGCCATTAGAAGTTGATAAAAAATATATAATAAAAAATAAGCAATATTTCAAAGCACTAAATTTCTTCATAGTTTGTACCAATTTTATCGTTTCTTAATATATTAAAAATATCTTTTAAATATCTTACCTTTTTTAATTCATCATCTTCTTCAAAATATCCCCCAAACCCCAACAACATCTTAATCCCATCCTGCAAAGCCTCTCCCTTTTGGTCTGAAGTCTGTTTAGGCAAATCAGAAACGTTCCTTAAAATACATTTCAGCTCATGGTCGCTTTTCGCGGATTTCAGAACTTTTATAACAGCGTCAAAGTCTTCCGCTTCTACAGTTGCCATAAGTGTTTTTAGTACCATGCCGCCAAGAGTTTCTGGAAATGCTTTTTTTAATTTATCTTTGTCGTTAATATTATTTCGGATAAAAGATTTAGCATCGCTTAAAGCCTGTCCGGCTTTTATTTCAATTTGCCGTTTAAGCCATCCACCAATATCCTTAACGTCTTCTAATGCGTCTTCAACCGCATCCCCAACTATTTCCCCGGCTTCTTTAAAACACACAAATGAATAATCCCTCAATGTGCCATAAGCATTTCCAAAAATTTCTTTTACATAGTGATAGTTTACACTATTGAGGATATGTGCAACAAGTTCAAAGCCTTCATCTATACCAACTTCAAAAGCGGTTCCGCATTTGCCGCCAATTCCAAGTGTTGCCATAACCCCCATTTCAAAACGAACATTCCCGGATTTGTAGCTGATTTTTAATTTCGCTCCTGCTCCAAGACCTGCATTGCCCGCTGCAACACCTGCAATTACAGCGAGGCTGTCGAAATCTTTTGTTTTTGAGGGCGTCCACTCGGCTTTGGCTGACAATGAGCCTTCTGCAGAAGCACCTGCAAAACCTTCGCCGCTTCCGCCTCCGGAGGCATTCTTATCCTCACTACCGAAATCTATATTTGGCAATGCGACACACGCTGTAATTGAAGCACCCACAAATGCTTTACCTGTAGCAGTTGCTGTATAACGAAAACGGCACTCGGCATTGTTTTTTATTATTGCTTTCTCTTTTTTGTTATCATCACCGTCTACCAGCTCTATCAAATCAAAAAGGTAAAAACCATCTTTGTCAGGAAGACACCAGGAACCTGTAACAGTTGCCTCTGCAAGACTATATGACAAATCTGCATGACCGGAAAGTTTAAATTTCATTTCATTCAGATTAAATTCTGTATCAGCCTGCACTCCGGCTACAAAACGGAAAAATTGGGCTTCTGCCGAGCCTTTAAAATAACCTGCTTTAGTCTCAGTATCTTTGTCTGCTTTAAATTTCCAGTCCCAGGGCCATTGGGTTTCAATTTGTTCGGATTTCCATAAAACAGCTTTCAGGTTTTTCTGTAGTTCATTTTTTCCCGGTTTCCCATCATTCTGCTTTAGCCAGCCTTGTAATTTATTTTGTATGGTTTTATCATTATGTTTGCGCCAGTGCCCCTTTATCTTTCCTTTTTCTGTCTCCCGCGGGTTAATATATACACGGCTTTTTAATTCCCCCCATTTTTTATTCGATTTTATTAGAAGCAGCTCCTGTATTGCCCCTGATGGATTGTCTGATATGCCTGAAAATTTTTCTTTTACTTTCTCTTCAAGCTCCTGTGCCTTTTGAAGGTTTTCCTTTGAAGCATCGCCTGACTCAAATAATTTACGTACATCCTGAATCTCCTGTGAAAGTATATGCAGGTCTTCTACAGAAGTTTTTAATGCGTCTATGCCTGCTTTCTCAACCTCGAAATATTCATTTCTGCCTGGAGCATAAAAAATCAAACCGGAATTACTACTCTTTGAGACCTTTGAAAGGCTTAGATTGTAAGTTTGCTTTCCATCTTTTTCCTCTTTTGTCACTTTTCCTAAATTGTACAGATGAGGAGGAATAAGAATAGTTTTATCTGCAGCTAATGGTTCGGATTCAGTCATTTTATTATAATTGGCTATAAAGAAAGAATACTTTTCATCATTAAAATACTGTTTGGAAATATCGCTGAATGTCTCATTGCCTTGTGTTTTATGCTCACCCATTGGTTATCTCCTCCAATGTTTTATTTTCAAACATGTAGTAAATGTTCTCTTTGTTTCCGGGATTTATTTCGAGAGTATAGGAAAGATTCTTGTTAAGATCGGAAAATTCAAGAGTAAGGCAATCGTCATCGGGGATTTTATCCTCTTTAACTGTTAGTGTTGTATCATACTTTTGTTCGTTACCTGCACTAAAAAGTCTTATAGTATCATCCTGAGAATCTTCATCGTCAGGGTTAATTTGTAGTGTTATTATTAAATTTGCTTTGTGACTAGCCGGCATCTCAAGCTTCTCACTCTCAAGCTCTTTTTTAGCGGCACAGTGTTTTGCTTTGAAATTATACCTGCATTTTGCATCGGGATTCTGCTGCAATGCGTTACTGTATTTATCTCCGTAGAACAGCATTACTTCCGTTTCCGCGATGCCATCATCGTTAAGAAACGCTTCGACCTGCTGGCCCAAATCTTCGAGTTCGCCGTCAAATTCAACATACGTATCAATGGTAACTTTTTTTCTGGAGGTTTTCTTAAGAAATTTCGCCTTTACCCGCACTTTACATTTTTTGTTAAACTGAAAACCATCTTCACCTTCGTGCCATGTTCCTTCCAGTAGCTGCACTTCGTCAGTCTCAGCAGGCTGCGGAGCTTCCTCCTCTTCAAGAGGATTATATGTAGATGTCCGGCCTGTCTCCCAGACAGTTTTTGCATGATACCCTTTCTCGTCAACAACCCACTCTTTTTTTGTCGGCATGTGTGTTTCTGTTTGTTAATGATTGAATAAAAGCGGTTCGTATATTTGAGCTTGTGATACGAAGCGGTTATTATTCAGCAGTAGTTTTTTCTTCCCTGCTGCTCTCTTGCAACATAATTGAAGTGATCAAAATATTTTTGCCATAAAACTTCAGAAGATGAAAATTGATTACTTCCATAAAAATAATCCAGAAGTACTTCCCGTAACCTGGTAAGTTCCTTAAGGTGGGACTTAACAGAGACAGTGTCAATAGTTAAATAAATAAGCTCTAAAGCTCTAACAACAGATTTTTGACAATATTTTTCATTATTTTTTCTTCTCCAATTGAGGGCACGGCTGATTTCACTACCAATGTTTGCTATTTGCTCGGATAAAGACATTTGAGCCCAACGCCCTTCTGCGAGATTTTTATGCTGAAATCCCACTACCCTATCCTTTTTATCCATTTATTTGTTATCTCTATAATTCTCTTATGAATTGATTCATCCTCTACTCCGCGACTGTTATTTCCCTGAGATGGCCTTATATTAATCATTGAATCAAACTCTATAAAATCTTCGCCTTCCATTTCAGGGTAATAATTGATTCCCCAGAGGCTTTTTTGCTTTGAATCTCTCTCAAGGCAAAAAGCTTCAAGATCAGAATGCAATTCCGCATCTATAGCGATAATTTCCAGGTCAACATCGACAACCGCTTTAACCATTTCTCCAAAACCATTTTCTGCTATTGATTTTAATTTATCCACCGTTATTACTTTACCCAGTATTTCCATTATTTCTCCTATCAACGATGTAATCGACCTGCCAATACGCTCCCTTAATAACCCATAAACTCAAACTCCAATTGAGCCATTATTAAGCTCTTAACAAAAAATATAATTAATAGCATCAATCGAAAATAAATTTCTTCAACAAACAAGAACTTTGCCATTGACAAAAATTAATATTAACCTATATTTTGTTAATATTAGTGCGTATACCTAATGATAAGAATATTTTAGAGGAGACAAAAATGCAAAAAGCAAAAACGACACTACTATCATTGATGATAGTATTATTTCTCCTAAAACCTGTTTTCCCTGCAGTTCACTATGTAAGTTCCGGCGGTACGGCAACCTGGGCGCAGAGTACAAATATAAACACGCCGTGTTCCCTGCCTACGGCTAATGCAAATGTCATTGCCGGTGATACGGTTTACATTACAGAAGGCACGTATATTGGCGAATATATCAATCCAGGTCAGCCTGGAACAGCGGGTAATCCCATTGTTTACAGCAACCATAATAACGACAGCGTGACCATTCAGGATGCCGATTACGGAATCCTTATTGACGGAAAATCCTATATAATTGTCAATGGCCTGAATTTTTATTATATGGGCCACTTTTTATATATACGGAATAACGCAAATCGTAATACGATAGGGTATTGCATATTTGACCAGGCCCGGGACACCAATACCTGGGGCGGCTCCAAAGTCTTTTATACCTCACAATACAATCGTGTGCATCACTGCAGTTTTTCACGATGGGGGTTTGCTAATGATAGCGGGCATGCCGGCGCCCTGTTCGACGTAGGCAGGGAAGCTGAATTGACAGACAGCAGTTACTATAATCTAATCGAAGATAATACTTTTTTTTATGGAGGGCACCATTGCCTTGCCGCGTGGAGCCAGTTTTGCATATTCCGCAACAACTACCTGCACCATGAGAGATCGCCGGTGGACGGCTTTGGATACCGCTGTGCGATAACACATGGTAAGGCTGTAGACAGAAATCTCTATGAAGGAAACCGTTTTGCTTTTGCCTATAAAGCTTCGGGTATGTCTTTACGGTCGTCAAACAACATTTTCCGATTTAACGTTTTTTACCATAATGGCCTAGGCGGCATACAGTGCGTTTCCATGGCAGACTATACCCCGGCGCACTATAACCGTATATATCATAATGTTTTTTTTCACAATGGGCATGAAGCGGACTATTCAGGATTTTCGGGAGGCATATACTTCTGCGACTGGGGCCAGGGAGACCCCGTATGCAATGTTGTAAAAAACAATATCTTCTATAAAAACAAAGGCGGCCCCGTCACAACCGATGCTGTTGACACCCCTCAGGTGGTTGAGAGCAACTGGGAGACAGGTGATCCGCTTTTTGTAGATGATGAGAGTCAGGTCAATCCATTTAATCCGAGCCTGCCTGATTTTCATTTACTGCCACAAAGTCCGTGTATCGACAGCGGCGCATTTATAACAAAGATAACCAGCGCGGATGCTAGTGGAACACAGTTTCAGGTAGAAGATGCAGGTTATTTTACCAACGGATGGGGTATGATAGAAGGAGATGAGATACAGCTTGAAGGTTCGACTCAAAGGGCCCGCATCTCCGATGTTGATTATGGTACGAATATGATTACCGTTGATAAGAGCCTGTCCTGGACGCAGAACATGGGCATCAGTTTAGCCTATTGTGGCTCCGCCCCAGACCTGGGCGCCTATGAATATACAGATACTTTACAAATAAAGGACTTTAATTATAAAAATAACCTGATAAATCCCCAGCTAACTATTTATCCAAATCCATCCCGTGGAAAAGTTATCATTCATTTAAATAATTCGCCGGCCATGTCTGCTGGAAGCAAACTGAGAATTTATAACCTTTTTGGAAGCTTAGTAGAAGAGTTGAAATTGCGTGATGGAAGGTTTATTTGGAATACCAATTCTGTTTCCAATGGTACTTATTTAATGAGATTGGAAGGAACAAGGAATTATCCGGGTCAAAAATTCCTTTTAATACGATAATGATTAGGTGAGCATATCAATTATTAAGGTATGATGCTATGAAGTGCACGAAATGCGGTATGATAGTAAGTGGTATTGAGAATTATGGCAGCGATATTAATCCCCTCTGTTTCGAGTGTTCAAATACTGACTTGGAATGTGCTATGTGTGCTCAACCTGTCTCACTTAAAGATTCCATTATAAAGGATGGACGCCGATTATGTAACGGATGCAATGCTAAACTTCAAATTAAAAAGCACAACCAACCTCTAATTGACCTAAAAAGCGAAGATGCAATTAAGGTAG
>JAUXBV010000545.1 GCA_030619215.1 Fibrobacterota bacterium
CTTTGTCTTCCTAAGACCGCTTGGCCCTCCGACTTCTGTCGCTTGTATACACTCCCAGAGCATTTTCCGCTATCACATCCGGATAAAACTGGTTATGGGTCAGTATCTCAACTGAAAGATGGGCAATGGTAAATGCAATTTCATCAACGTATGGGTCTTTTGCATCAAGTATTATCTGTGCATATCTATCCTGAAGCGTATTGCTTAGGGCCGAGAACTTATCCTCAAGAGCAATGCTGAGCCAGGCTGGCGCATACTCTGTCGCCTCCTGTGCCTTATTGGTAAGATTAAGCTGGGGAAGGGTCACGGCAAGCGATTCCGCGGTCTTTTCAAAAGAGATGTAACAATTCTGCCCGGCAGGAATGCGTGTTACAAATGAGACTGAATCAATTACCTGCCATTGTGCTTGTAGAGAGTTTATAATCGATATAATTAAAATTAATTTTTTCATACTATTCATATCCAAATCGTTAATTTATTATTTCCTCTTTTTCATACCAGGGTATAATATTGTAATAAATTTAGTTACTACTCAGGTGGCGTAACATTCTAAGCGTCATTGCGAGCGTATCAAAGCAATCTACTACATCCGAAAAGATGAGATTGCTTCGCTACGCTCGCAATGACAATCTTTAACTATAATACATTTATTAAAACAGACGAGTTTAATGTATATATACAAACTTATCTTTCAATACAAAGCCCCCGGTTTTCAATACCATATAATAAATACCCGATGTCAAATTGTAGTTTGCATTATTCATAGTAAGTGTAACACACTGCGTTTCTTCAGTATTTACCCGGACAAAAGATTTAACGAAAACCTCTCTCCCTGCTGCACTAAAAATTGAAAGCACGACATTTCCGGGTTTAAACATTTTAAACCGTACCATGATCAGGCCGGTATTCGCCAAAGGCGACACCTTAAGCCATGCGGTATTTTTTGTGATATGATGAGAGGTATGTGCCAAATCTGTCGTGTTCGTTATGACCTTTGCGGTCCATGTCAAGGTCTTTTTTGCACCAATGGTGCACTCATCGGAACGCCAGGGATCGGCAAGGAGGATATTATCGCATATCTCATGGGTATGGAGCTCGTTTTTTATAATAGAAACGGTTGCCGGGTCAATCCTCGCAGGAAGGCACATGACCGGACGCAGGTCCCGGTGCCACCACTCATAGGCCTTATAGTCGTCAGTATTCCAGGTTGACGTAAATACGAATGTGTCAGGCTCCTGTGGAGCCGTCTCTATCAGTTCGAGGGTATTTATCACTTTATTTTCTGAAGATGAGTATGCCGAATCAAAATAAACGTCACCCCGGGGATCACCGTACATAATCGTGTTTTCCAGGTTAAAAACAAACTGGCTCTCACTCCAGGTAGAAAATGCGATATCCTTTTCGCAACTGAATTTCAGGTTGTTCATAGCGAGAAAATATGACTCTGAAGGATTTACCCTGTCCGTCATCCTTTTGAATGTCGAATACCCGGCATGAGATGCCCCGGTCGATACGATAAACCCGAACATATGTGTTGCGCCGCCCGTATGAAACCATGCATAGACCATGTTTCCGATGTTATCGGGGCAGCCTACGAGGCAGTTATTTATTGCAAAGTAAACAGTGGGTGTTGTCTTGTTAATGTTTACATTATCTCCGGAATAGGGGTCTCCATAGAGCTGGCCATTGCCTGACCGGAGAAATCCCTCACCGTCCGAGCTTGGAAAATGCGCCTGCCATGCATTGACATTACCATGTCCCCCGGTCACAAAAAGGTCAACGGGTCCTTCAATAGCGGGATGACCGCTCATTTCAATATGTATACCTTCATTGAGCCATTTTGATATGGGAACAATCCGGTCGGAACCGATATTCGTTGGATCATTTGTATCTTCTAAATGTCCGTCCGCAAAATGATATTTCACCTTGGGAGGGTCAACGGGAAACTGCACCCCTTGTTGAGTTTTAATCCCTACTCCGTCCGGCCCCACAACCTCTGTCCTGCACCTCAATCTGCTTGTCACAGCGCGAATTGCATCCTGCGGCTCATACCCGGTGACAATGCTCCACACCGCATCAAAATAGGGGTCGCTGTCCAACTCACGGGTAAAATTCAGCACCGTTTTAATAAAACTGTTGCTGGCATCGGTAACAGGCTTGCAAACAAACGCGATATAGTCCGGCATAAACTGCGCCAGCTCTGTCTTGACTTCCGTTACGCTCGAGTTCCACTGAAAAAGCTGCGATGCGGTTTTCCCATGGATTGTAAGTAGGGTATCTGCCACCGCTTTCCAGCCGGCGTCCTGATAAGCTTCACTTTTTATCACGACGGCATAACTGTAACTTTCATTGCATGGTTGGCTGAAAAGATTAAAACTTAAAACTAATAGAATTTGGATTAGACTTGTAAAACGGTTCATACGCTCACTTCCTTTCAATTGTAAAAAAATATAAAAAATGAGATACGTTATCCAGAAGTATCGGTTTAAATATATTCTAATTTATTGTTTCATTAAGCTTCTCAATTGTATCGCCTTCTTCGCTTGAATAACTGGCCTGATCAATTCAAAACCACATTTTTTAACTTTTCTGTGTTTCTAATTCAAGCTCTTCTTCAGAATCATAAATTTTAATTTCTGAACCAAAACTTATTATAGTCAGATAATCACGGATTTCTTGGTTAGCATTAATTAATACCATGTTTCCATTTTGGTAATTTATAGTATAATAACAATTAACAAAAACAACAGCTGTTATTGAATAAAGATATGAACCGTCTTTAAAATGAATAGCATATTAACAATGTTCTTTTTTAGGAGGTCATTTACAATATCTGTCAATTCGTCAAGATCTGAGTTGAAAGTAAGAACTTCATTGAATTTAATCACCTCATAGTTGCCCTTCTTATAAGTTTCATACAACATTTTTCAAATCCTTCTTTGAAAAAGAACGCCCCCTTATGCCTATTTTCATAATTTTTTATCATGAGGTTTATATTTACTGATAACCGTTACATAATATTAGTAATACGTTCTTATATTATCTCCAAACATTACTCACCCACCCCGAGAAACAGTTTCTTCACCTCCTTTTTCCGGCCGTTCTGATACCCCAAA
>JAUXBV010000421.1 GCA_030619215.1 Fibrobacterota bacterium
AACCTCTCTATGGACAATTGTGTATTATCTCTATGCATACAGTACGGCAATTACAGCGATCGGTATGCTTATTATCAACATAAAAAATATCCCTGAAAGTAAAAAGCGAATCCAGGCAAAAATTATTGCTATAACGAGTATTGTTCTTTTAATTGCAAACACAATAACCGGAGTTCTTTCAGAAGGTGAATTAATCAATATGCCGCATATTAATGATGTGGTTTATTTAATCTGGTCTGCAGGATTGCTCTTTACTATCACAAAATATCAACTCTTTGCGTTAACTCCTTCCGCTGCTGCGGATAAACTGATAGAAACAATGTCGGAAGCTTTGTTATTGGTTGATAATGACGGTATTATTCGAGAAGTAAATTCAGCATCATTATCACTTTTGGAGTGTAAAAGGGAAGAGCTCATTAATGAACCATTAAAGAATTTTTTTAATAATAAAGAGCCATGGAATGTACGGTTCCCGGATTTTATGCAACAAGAGCCGGTATATAATTTCGAAACCCGTTGTATTACAAAAGCAGGTAAAGAAGTTCCGGCGCTGTTTTCAAGTTCTCCAAAAAGAGGTACCGAAGGAAAAGCACAAGGGGCTGTATGTGTTATCAGGGATATAACGGAAGAGCGTCGATTGGAGAAAGAGATAATAGAAATTGAGAGCCGTAAGCAATTGAGCATCGGCCATGATTTGCATAATAGTTTAGGGCCTCATTTGAAGGGAGTTGCATTACACTGTAAAGAACTGGAAGAAAGGATAAAAGCAGGCAATACCGTTGAGAAAAAAGAAGTTGCAGAGCTAGTCAGCGGTATATCTCAAGCAGCGGATACAATACACAAACTCTCCAAAACACTTTCTCCGGTTGAGATGCAGGCAGAAGGGCTGATGAATGCACTACAGGCGCTGGCGAACTCAGTTGAGCAGATGTACTCAGTTACCTGTACGTTTTTCTGTGAAACCCCAATGTTTATCACCAATGAAGTAGCTGCAATGCATTTATATCGTATTGCCCAGGAAGCTGTCGCTAACGGTATAAATCATGGAAAGGCCGATCATATAGACATTTCACTGAGTCATAACAAGGGCAATATTCTTTTACAGGTAGTGGACAATGGTGAAGGTCCACAGGAAAATAAGAGGCCACAGCAAGAGACAGGATTACAAACCATTCGCTATAGAGCCAGAATTATTGGAGCAACTTTAAATATTTACCATAATGATATTGGGGGAACTATTCTGCATTGCATTGTTTCCCAGGAAGAAACAGCCAGGTTTTTATAACGTAATTACTTTAATCAGAACATATAAATTACCGCCAAAATACTCTATTTATTCCCTTAAAATAACGTGGGGAATTCCCCGATATAAAATTCATCATTATCCCCGATTGTAGAAGTAAACAAATCGTTCTATAATAGAATAGTAATAAATCAAATATTTTCCCCATTAACACGCACTAGTGCTGTTGAAAATGTAATTGAAGATTTAGCACTTAGTTGAGATGCTATACCCAAGCAATGATAATGTCGTTTCGAATAAGAGAAAAAGGATAAAAATGGAGAGGAGTATATAATGGATAAGGGTGATATATTGAAAGTAGATACCCATATTGATTTTGAAGTACGCTCGGGTTATACCTGGATTACACTTCCCGGATCTCTGAGTATGGATAATTATCAATTAATTGAGCGGCAGATTGAATCCAGGTTAGAGGGCAAACCGAATCGGGTTGTGTTGGATCTTATCTATTTCCAGCAATTGTTCAGTACCGGTATAAGTTTAATACTTCGTCTCAATAAACGGGTCAGAGAATCAGGTGGATCGCTTTGGCTGGTAAATGTGTCTGAAGGATGCCGTGAATATCTGATTTCAGTTAACCTTGACAAAGTGCTCCCGTTTTTTTCAACAGATCTGGAATTTGAGGTGTTGGGTGAAGAAAGCCGGGAGAAAAAGCAGGAATATAACAATATGAAGTTTGTATGTATAATAAATATAGAGAAAGGTATATGCTACATCAACATTCTGGGTAGTATGACTATTGAGTACAACCTATCTCAATGCAGCAAATCAATATACAGAAAAAAGGTAACGCAATATGCGTTTGACCTGACCGGCCTTGATATGATTGATTCCAGCGGAGCCTGTCGTTTGAGAGATGTTATTTCAGTAATTAAATATAATAATGCGCAGTGCGTTGCATTCGGGAGTAACAGGGTTATAACCAAATTATTAAAGTTGTTCTCGATTGACAGAATTATACTACTCTGTAATAATGAGCGTCAGGCTCTTAATGCGTTGAGTGAAATGAATGAAAATGTTTAATGATATCATTGTGAAAATTTAATAAAAAAAGAGGTATATATAATGAAACAGCCATTTAAAGATTCTGATATAGCCAGGATGACTCATAAAGAGATGGTAAAGCAGGTTGCTGATTATCTTACTGTAAAAGGACTTACCAATGTTCGAGCCAAAGTGGAGCCCTATCCGGAGCCGAATCCATTAAAAGATGAAAATAATGGCTCACAGGAGTATTTCCCGGATATTACTGCCTATGCAAACCAGTTCCTGATTGTAGAAGTTATAAGTGCCGAGTTGATCATAAATAAAAAAAAGAAACGATGGGAATTTTTTAATGGTTATACAGACCGTCATAATGGGGTGTTCATAATAGCAGTCCCCAAATCAATGAAAGGGGTGACAAAAAACCGATTATTAGAGACGGGTATACATTTTAATATATGGGAAATTTAATAGAAGGATTACTATGAGCATTCTGCCAAAGGTATTTAATATTGACAAGCTGCCGGTTTATTCTGAGAGTATTCAAAAGCTTCAGAAGTTTTTAGATGCAGACGCATTAGATAACGGAGACCTAACCAATATTATTACCCACGATCCATCCCTGGCGGCAAATGTGCTTAAAATTGCAAATTCAAGACGATACCATACCAGTTATAAGCAGCGTATTTCTTCTGTTAAAGAGGCAATAAAAAGAGTTGGCATTGGTGAAGTAGAGAAAATGGTCTCCGATATTACGGTAATTTCAAAATTTGGCAGTAACTCAAACCTATTTAATTACCGCAATTATTTGCGCCATTTAATCACTGCCGCGTACCTTGCACAGGTTGTCAGTGACAGTTCATTAATAGACTTTACAGAAGAGCAGCGAAGCAGCCTCTTTCTCTCCGGGCTCATGCATGATATAGGTATCCTAATTTACGATCAATTTTTTCACCAGGCATTTGAGTCGATAGTTGAATATTCTATTACCGAAAAAAAACACTTTCTCATTGCAGAGCAGACACTGGCGCTTACCGATTCGCATGCTTCGGTTGGAAGCGCACTGTTGGAAATATGGAATATTGATCCCGCAATTATCTCCGCCATCCGGTTTCACCATATACCGCACCGGGCTCCGCAAAAGTATGAAAATATCACTGCAGTACTGTTTATTACGGAGTATATTTTATGTAACATACGGCACGGCTCTTTTGAAGGAAAAATTCAGGGTAATAATAAACAGGTATGGGAATATCTCGGCATTTCCGAGAGTGTTTCATATGACCTTTATAATGAAGCTAATGCTCGTATGCAAGTCTCCAGGGTTATCTATGACGTGATATAATAGCTGGCAAAACCGGAAAAAACAGCAAGCCTATGAATTATCTTACCTATATACACTTCTTCTGCGTCATTTCCTATTTGTATATGATAGCATATATTCTTGTAAAAAATCCTAAATCATTACTTTCAAGAGTGTGTGCAGCCATGTTTTTCAGCTTTGCTATCTGGAGTTTCTCTTTTATACTTATTCATAACCGTTTTACTCAATTACCATTAGCGAAATTATTTCTTAATATAAGTTCTATCGGGCTCTTTAACTTTTGTAACTTTTTTTTCTGGTTTGTTATCATATTCACAGAAAAGAGTAATTTTCTTAAATCAAGATTATTATTTGTTGGTATTTTTGGCATTTCATTGATACTGTTAGTTGCTCAATGGCAAAAAAATGCAGTGATGGTTATTAATGAGGCCGGCAAATTTTC
>JAUXBV010000388.1 GCA_030619215.1 Fibrobacterota bacterium
AAATTTCTTAAAAAAGGAGAGGTTCCCCTTATCGTAGATATATAAAATATACCGGAAGCTTCCGCCGGCGCCCATGTATATATCCAGCTTGTCAACAGACAGTTTTTTAGCGTCATAGGCTTCTATAAATAGAGAAGATATTTCTCTATCGTAAGTAGAAAGCGGGCCGTCATATTCATACATCTCTTCGTTTTCGGAAAAGGATGCGGAATAACCGCCGTTTATGAAAAAAGTATTTCGCTTTTCAGCGTTGTTTAACAGGTAGCCAATTGAAATTTCCGTGGATTTGCCGCTATAGATTACATCGGAAAATGTTGTGTCACTTATGGGAGTGATACTCTCTATATCCAGTTCTTTATTTCGGTGAGCTGATCTTGAGTATTTAAAAGATGCTCTCACTGTACCTTTGTTAAAGACATTGAGATGAGAAATCAGCTTCCAGTAGAAATTGTTATATTTAGCGACATTATACTTATAATCCGAAGAAGTATAATTGAACGAGTCGTATTCTAGTTGGTTAAAGTTAAAAATGGCTGATATACCGCTAAGAAATTTTAAACTGTTTGTCAAATACCATACTCCAAACCTGCCTTTATTATCATACCTGTGATGATAGCTGATATTTGACCCGTCTACATTGTTTGAGCTGTCGCTTGTATTTTGAATCTGAATATTGTCAACATGCACGCCGGTTATATTCGGGTCGCCTTTATATTGCCCTGTCAAATAGAGGTCATTGAAAGTCCCGTATTTGTCCTTTTTACCGGCTGTTAAAAAAGATTTATTGTTGTTTTCGCTCCAATCAGGGAAGAGAAGCAATGTTGAAGATAATTTTTTCTCGTAGAGATATGAAAAGTAGGGAAAAATACCGGGCGACAACAGGTCATAGCTGGAAGATTCTGTCTGGATAGGAGAGCTGAAAGAGGTTGAAATGATAAAAAGGCTGAAAAGGACATATAGAAGTATATGTTTTTCTATTTTCATGGATGTGCCCTCTTAATATGTATTATAAAACTTCATTTAAAAAAATACACATTTATAATATACATTAGAAAAGCAGGCTTTAGAACACAGGAGTCGGAAGTCAGAGGCCAAAAACACCTTTTTGCAAATATTTGCACAGAAAAAAGATAAAAAACATTATTTATTGATGCTTATATTGATGGTATAATTAATAATGGGGAGTGTTTCCTGCTTTCTATTCGTTTTTAAAAGCTGCAAATCAGGAGTCTGTATGGTAAAAAGAGTGCTATTAAAAAACCTATTATTACTATTAGTATTCCTTACCTTTTCTTTATTGGCATCGGATGAGCTTAAATATACCTATAATACAGAATCGGAAGATAATACCTCCTATACCGGCAAGATTGCTATTGAAAACCCCAACACTGCATACACCTGGAACGGCAGTTTTTTTGCGGTGAGAGATATCAGATTCCAGACTTCCTCGCAGGTTACCGGCGTAACAAGTGATAATGGTGCTGTACCATACTGGCAGAATGGACAGAATGTTGGTGTAAACCTGGGGTGGCAGAGTTTAATTGATCTTGGCGGTAAAGTAAATTTAACGGTCAATGCTACCAAGCAGGGCCAACAGGTTTACCCGGAGAATTTTTGGACTAATTATGTCAGGGGAAGGGATATTCGATATCCCGGTTACGGCGGCTTACCTGACACATGGTATAAAGGGAAGACTGACCTCAATTCAGCAGACCTTATTAATAATTTAAGCACCTATTATGATACATCAGCGCAACCGGTTGCCGGTATGTTTATCATGTATGAACCGCTCAATACAACACAGATCCAGATTGGGCAGGTAGATTCGGTTCCCTATCCTGTCAATACCGTAAACGGGGTGCGGATATGGATTCCGACGAGACTGATGGTCATGGGAATTGGCGTGGTATACGAGCTGTTTAAGATCAATCCTAATTATATGTGTGCGCTTGGGACAAAAGAAAATTATGCAGCAGGTGTTGTTGGCCCGGATGTTGGTAATACAAGTAATCCTGTTGTTATAGATGGGGAAACGTGGTACTGGCCCATAATTGCCCATCCGGACGGCCCATACCAGCAGGAAACAGGCAATTTCAATGACGCGAAATCTTTCTATCCTGATTTTTATCCTACCGATGCTGCACATGATGATTACACAAAAATAACCGTTGATTTTAATGACCACAACTGGATATCGTCTGCAATCTCTTCAGGTATCAGTATTACCGTAACAAGAGAGTTTTTAAATGCCATTAATTACGGGTACAATAACTTCATAGACAGTGCAGTGGATCCGTGGGCTGAGTTTTCAATCATCACCTATGCTTACAACAGGGGAGTAAATGACTTCTTATCAAAGAAGATGTTTTCTGATAACAGGGAAACAGCATTGGCGTCATCAGATATAGCTGAAGATTTCGGTATGGGAGGGTTTGCAAACCATGTTCCCACGGTCAGGGCGATCACGGATGCGATGAACAAAGCCCTATATGATATATACGATGCTCAAATTACCTGGCAGGATATGGAAATCTTTTTTCCAAAGCTTCGCATGTTTTACGGCCGGGGTATTCCATCCGATACGGAGTGGAATGCAATGAAGGAGGATGTGCAGAGAGCGTTTAATGTCCTTGCAAGCCATTGGGGAGGGAATACCGTTTCCTTCAGGTATGATTATCTGACACTGCTGCGTGTTATTAAGGAGTATTTGCCCAAGCCCTATAATCCGCGTCCCACAGGCCAGGACTGGTATTACCAGGTAACCAATAATTCTTCAACCGGTATTACCAATGATGCAACAGGTGATAATATTGTTAAGCCTGAATTAAAGATTTATCCGTATAATGCCAATAATTTCAATATTTACTTTGAATTAAGTAATCATGATGCAATTGTTGATTTGGGTATATATAATTCACTTGGACGTTTGGTTAAAGATTTCAAGGTACAGAAGAATCATTCGTCAACTGTTCATATAGTGTGGGATGGTAGGGACAATTATGGTAACAGGTTGCCGAATGGTATTTATTTTGTACGGTTGGAAGTTAAGCCTGAAGGAAAGAGTAATAGATTTTTACAGGTTGGGAAGGTTATTATATCACAATAAAGAGAAACTTACGATATAGTTTTTATTAAAGATGCAGAATTTCTACAATTTTTCATTATCTTTAATTTGTAGTGCTTGCCTTATTTTTTCGCAATAAAACGTATATAATACCATGCGTCAATTTTATTTTCTACAGGATCAAATAGTGCATACCTTACCCATAATGTGTCTTCCATAAGTTGCAATACCTGGTATGTACTTGTACCTGCACACCGGCCGATATAATTGGTATTAGATAAATTAAGAAGGAGAAGAGTATCAATTTCTACAGTAGTATCATTAACTACAGTTGTGTCAATAGTTTCAGTTAAAGTCCACGTACTTGGCGCAGGTGGAACATAGGCGAAAGCACTGTCCTTCCATTGTGGCAAGTCAGTACCCAGGAGTTCGTTAGCCCACAGCCAGTCATATTCAAAATATCCTTTGCAATTATTTTCATATTTATAATATTTAAGGGTAAAGACATACTCATCATCGAGAGCCAGCGGATTCAGTTGGTCGACAGGCCATTGATACCAGGATGTGTCTATCGGATCGGTATATCCTTCCTCGTATTCACCTTCAGACAGAGCTCCCTGTAAATATTGCCAGACCCATGTTTTCCCGTTCACCGAATCGATACCACCTGTCAATAATATGTAGTTTTTATTCTTTGCAATACTGGAGTCCAGTGTTGAAACGGCTAAATTTTCAGTTGTTGATGAAGCCCCTCCCTTATTTGAAACAGTTAACGTGACGGAATAGGTATCGGGAAAAGGATAATATGCCGTATCAACTTTTTTTGTTGATGTTGTACCGTTACCAAAGTCCCAGTTATACAGGAAGCAATCAGTTGATATTGCGGTAAAGATAATATAGTTTGGATTCGCAGTGGCCGCTGTTGTAAACGTTGGTGTATTTGGTGGCGAGCCGATAGAAGGTTCGGTTGGGCTGCATTTGAAGAGAAATGTGCTTAGTGACAATACTAGAATGACAATTAGTTTTTTCATTTTAATTCTTTTCCTTTACCATAACATATTCGGTTACGGTTAGGGTAACGATGCCCGTTTCGTTAATGGGTTACGTTTTACGTCTTTTTTTTTCGTTACCTTTACCGTTTTACGATATCTTGCTGTTCTGTGTGAACGCATAAAAGACTAAAGCGGGCATCGTCACCGTTTACCGTTACCATATTCTAATCTGGATTCTGTACAATTTTATCACAGACATCTATTTCTATTTGCGGAATTGGGAAATACTCGTGCCTACAAGTCGGAGGCCAAGCGG
>JAUXBV010000398.1 GCA_030619215.1 Fibrobacterota bacterium
AATGACAAGCATTTTTCCCTTATTTCGAAGCATCTCCCCTTGGAATTATTCAGTTAACTGCCGTACTACCTTACAATGCCCACTGAAAAAAATATGGTTGCGGAATTTCGAGAAATAAGGTGTAAAGTATGCAGATGTTTGCATACTTTGTAACATTTTTAGTATAGAAAGTGATAGCATAAAAGAAATAGTTGGCCAAAATATTCTGCTGCAGGTATGAGTAAGAAAAGAAGTGCCGCGCGCATAACAAAACACATTTGGACAGAAGCAAACTTAATACATTCTATGTTATGTTGAAACTTGGGAGTCAAATTATTATGAAAATTATTTTAAGATTTCTTTACATTGCAATGACATTCATTTGCATATTTATAGGCAATTCAATATAAAATGCCCCAAAGGGGTGAAAGCTTTCCCCCCGAAAAGAAATAATAGAGAAATATTATTGTTATTATTATAAAATTTGATTACTTTATGTAATTCGAAAAAACTATATATTGGAAAGTAGAATAATTAGAAATTATATTTTACTGTTTCTAACATTGAACCTTTCCCTGGATTGATACAAAATTAAGAAGTAATATATGACAAACGATACTAAGCAGATTATTGAAGAGCGGAAATATATCATTAATGCGTTTAAAGAGGAGCTTATCAGCAGGCTCAACCTCCCATACACGCCTGAAGACCTTCATGAAGATGTTTCTTTGCTTGGCGCGGGCCTGGGGCTTGATTCCCTTGACGCATTAGAGATTGTTCTTTGTGTTGAAAACTCATTCGGCATAAAGATCCCTGACGAAAATATTTCTGTGCTTCGTTCCATTAATACCATTGTGGATTTTGTGATTGAAGAGAGAGCAAAGAAGGGAGAGAAAAAATGAGAGTTTCACCCCTTCACGATATATTTGCCGCTAACGGTGCCTCCTTTGAAGAGCGTTATAGCGTTGAGATAACATCCGGAGTTTCAGATTTTGCTGCGGAATATAACCATATCCGGAATAATGCCGGCTTGACCGATTTTTCATTTATGCAGATGTACACCATCCCGGAAGAGTCCGGGATTGATTTTTTCGATGATCTTTTAGCTGGTAATGTTGCGAAGGTCCGTTTCGGCAGAATGCTTCATACATTCCTGGCGGATGACCAGGGCGCTATTATTGCAGATTGTTATATCGCAAATAATGACGAAGAGCTTGTACTGTTATGCGAGAGTATTGTAAGCGATACCGAGTTGCAGGAGATATTTGACAGGCATGGTGCAAAAGAAGCCGGACTGGAAAATATTACTGAGACCCACGGATTGTTCAGTATTGACGGTTTTAAAGCATGGTCTGTTGTAAAGGACGTATTCGGGGTAGATACGCTGGGTTTGCCTTACCTTTCTATTGAGATGTATCCGTTTGAAGATTCGGAGATACGTTTCTTCAGAGCGGGTAAGACTTCGGAGTTCGGTTATTTAATAATGGCTCCAAAGGAGTTGTGCGAAAGCCTCTTTTGCAAACTGTTTGACTCAGTAAAGAAATATGACGGTGGCATCTGCGGTGTGTCGGTTCATAATGATCTCCGCCTGGAGGGAAGATTTTTCAATATTTATGCTGAAGGCGCCCGTGTTAAAGACTCCCTTAAGCTGGGCCTTCAGTGGATGATTGATTTCGATAAAGAAAAGTTTTTGGGGGGTGAAGAAATTTTAAAGCGAAGGGAAGCGGGACTTACACAGAAAATAATCGGTATTCGTTCAAATGCTGATGCGGAAGCATTTGCCCCGGGTAAAGATATTTTCAATAATGGAGACCGGGTAGCAACTATTGAAGCAACGTGCTATTCGCCGATACTGGACTGCAGGGTCGGGCTTGCACTGTTTCCTGTTGATATTGCCTTTTCCGGCCTTACTTTTAAACTCGGCTCTTCTGAGGGGCCTGAGGTCAAAACAATTTCCATGCCGCCTATAATGCCTAAGAGTTTGACGGTTAAACTTGATGAAATGTAGAGCATATATGATTTTGACCATGATTAATCATGAATAATCCGGGTTTAATCCTACTCAATATTATCCTATACTTAGGATAATACCCGTATAATCGTAAAGAGAGATTATGGATTTTGCTGATAAAGTTGTTATAGTAACCGGCGGTTCAAGAGGGATTGGTAAAGCAATTGTTGCTGATTTCTCCCGTGAAGGGGCAAAGGTATTTTTTACCTATCATAAGAGTGATGAGGCGGCACAAGCAGTTGCACAGGAGTATAAAGCGACAGCGGTTAAGTGCCCTCAGGCTGATTGGGATACTGTTGAAAAGACAATAGATTCAATAATTGTTGAAACAGGAAAGATTGATATTCTGGTAAATAACGCCGGTATTAAAGCGGATAAATTTTTAATGATGATGTCATATAAGGAGTGGAGCAAAGTATTGGATACCAATATTAACGGGGCATATCGCTGGGCAAAAGCGGTTAGCCGGTGCATGATAAATGCAAAGAGCGGGGTGATTATAAATATTTCGTCTGTGTCGGGACTTATAGGGATAGGCGGACAAACAAATTATGCAGCATCCAAAGGGGCTATACTGGCTTTTAACCGATCACTTGCTGCCGAGTTGGGCCAGAAAGGGATACGGGTAAATGCTGTTGTTCCAGGCTTTATCGACACTGATATGACGGCTGTTGTACCGAAGCAGATCAGAAGGGAGAATAAGGAGAGAATTCTCCTGAAACGTTTTGGTAAAGCTGAAGAGGTTGCCCATGTTGTATCTTTTCTCGCTTCCGAGAAAGCGTCCTATATTACAGGACAGGCAATTGTTGTGGATGGTGGACTGACAGGTACTGTGGCTTGATTATTCGTTTTTGTTTAAATAAGTGATTAGTACTTAAATTGAGTAATTTTGTTATATGATTATAATACCAGTAATTATAATCAATAAATAAGAAAAGGAATCACTTAATTTGAATTTTAGTATGTTTTTTGCTGATTAATGAAAGATTATAATTAACTATGGGAAAGACCGCATTTTTGTTTCCAGGCCAGGGGTCTCAGGAAATAGGTATGGGAAGGGACCTGTTTAAAAGCGACAGCTATTTTCAATCACTGGTTGAATTTGCCAGTGATTATACCAGGGAAGATCTTAAAAAGCTCTGTTTGAAAGGCCCGGAAAAGACACTGATAAAATCACGGTACCTGCAGCCTCTGCTGAGTGCCGTTTCTCTGGGGTATCTGCGTTATGTGAGGGAAAGTGGTATAGAAGCTGACTTTGTTCTCGGTCACTCACTGGGTGAAATTACCGCATTGGGTGCTACCGGTGTTGTTGATGATAAAGAGACAATATTGATGGCTGCAAAGCGGGGTCAGCTCATGGATGCTGCTGCGGAAAAGTGCGACTGCACCATGATGGCGGTTATTTTTGTCCCCCTCGAAAAAGTAGAGGAAATTCTTTTAGAGATGAATGATCCGGATAACATTTCACTTGCAAATGATAATGCTCCAAACCAGATCGTACTCTCAGGCAGCCGTGAAACATTAAAACGTTTTACAGAGCGGTTGAAATCCGAAAATATCGGAAGATGCATGAATATTGTGGTCTCAGGCCCGTGGCACAGCCACTTTATCCAGTCGGCACGCGAAGAGTTTGAGGTATGGGCTGAGCCGATTTATTTCAAGAAGCCCCATACGGATTTGATTCTTAATGCAACGGCAAAAGTTGAAGCCCATCCTACAACGATTAAACACCTTATAACATGGCAGTTAACCAGCCCGGTGTACTGGCGCGAATGTATGGAAACTCTCAAGGCAAAAGGTGTTGATACGTTACTCGAGATTGGGTCGGGCCGGGTTCTCTCCGGATTGGTTCGCGTTAACGGCTTTCCAAAAACTACTGCGGTTTACAGTGTTAATAACCTCCGGGGTGTGGAGAATGCAGTTACGCATATATTAAAACCAGAACAATCCTCCTAGCGAATCCTATTAACCCCAGTTTATACATTAGAAATGAAGTGCACTAATGCATTTACTGGGATTTTTGGGTTAATTATATTGCGTTTATTAAATAAACAGGCTTTTAAAACGAAATGCTTAAGATTGCATTTATAACTTATATTTATAACAGTGTGTTAAGCAGAAGGCTATGGTAATAGACTTTCTGCTTCTACACAATGTTATACTTTAGTATAATAGTGGATAATCTTATATCTTAGAATAGCTTGTCATACAAAAAAACCGGATTTTCAAGGTTGGTTTATTTCCCTATTACAAAGAAAAAATGATATGGGTTACAAATTATCATTAGT
>JAUXBV010000569.1 GCA_030619215.1 Fibrobacterota bacterium
CTGCATATGATTTATTGCATATGTTATCAGCAGCATGGTTAAATCTTTCTTATAGCCACCCCAAATTATTACTTTCTAATTAAAAAAGCCCCCCTTGCATTCAGCTTTAAAGTTTTTCCAATCTCTTGTAGAGGGCATAATATTAAAGAGAGTTTGAAAGGTGTTCGTTATAAAGTTTGACTTTTTCTACCAAGTAGTCGAACTCTATTTTTTTATAAATTTAATTGTTTTAGAAAAACTGCCAGCATTCATTTTACACAGGTATACTCCTGCTGCAAGCCTCTGTGTATTGGTGCCTAACTCAACATAATAGCTGAATCCTGGTTTCTTCTCTTCATTAACAAGGGTCCTGATCTGTTTTCCCTGTATATTGTAAAGCTTGATAGTTACCCCTATGTTCTTATTAAAATCAGGGACGTGGTAGCAGATACGCGAATTCTTATACTGCATATCAAAACAGGTCAGATTTTCCGAGCTTGTAATAATACTGGTCGATACATTATCAATACTGAAACTGTCGACACATATATCGCTGGACCAGCCTTCATCTGAATCGTCACTTGTTATGCCGCGCAAACGAAACCGTACCCGCTTTTTCTGTTCAGCAGTGTAACTCCCGCTTATAATAAAATTCAAATCAAGCTGCTCCTCAATCCAGTTATCTCCATAATCATTGCCGGTAAGGCTGATTTTCGCCTCTTCCCAGGCACTATTACTTCCAACCTGTACGTCAACAAAGAAATCTCCCATTACCTGCTCACCGCTGTACATATGATAATAGAGCCGCAATTTCGCCTCCACCACACTCTGAAAATCAAACTTCGGTGTTACAATAAAAGCTTTCTTGCTGGGATAGTTTGGATCTGAAGCCTCGATATAAATATATTGCCCGGAACCATTGGGAAAATCACCTTCAGGGCCGGTTGTATATCCCCCGTCGCGTGAAGGTGTGGGCCCACTCAGTATTGTCCAGTCAAGGTCATCATCATCACCCTGTTCCCAGTAATCAGTGGTACTTCTGCTCCAGTTATTAAAATCCTGGTAATAGGGGATTGTAAAAATGCGTTCCTCAACTATATTGAAATTCTCATTACTTTCATCAATACAGGTGTCATTTTCAATACTCGATATTTTAACCTTGTAATCATTGCCAACGGCGTAATCTGAAGTGATTGCCCATTCGTAAGAACCGGTATTAGGAGTAGTATTCGCAATTGTTTTACTTAATACGCCGGCTTTATAAAGATCAATCTTTGCATTGCCGGAGACATTACTGCTCCATTTAATCAGATAGCTGGTTCCCTGTTCTATCTCTTCTCCGCCATTAGGCTTTGATACCATGACATAGGGAGATGTATTAACGGGAAAAACCTCTAATCCGGGATCCCCCATGAGGTTATACTGTTCATAATAGCCTTGCGAACCATTATTCAACTTTCCCGCATTTAACGATGCTGCAACTGATGTTTGCGGATTATTATCATCGAATATAGCGTCAAATATTCCCCTCTCCACTCTATCATCCGGTCCCCATGACGATGTTACGGAAGAGCCGACACAAATCACAAAGCCATTTTCCGCACGGGTCGCACCTTCGGTAAAACACTCGCCGCTTTCATAACCGCCGGTGAGGCAGGCAAAGCCATATGAAAAGGGGTAGGATGTTGTATTATCAAGGATCTGAGCATCCGAGCCGCTGAAGCTGAAATCCCCGGCCCCCCAAGATGAAGTGCCGCCATGTCCGGAGTAAACATTAAATATTACGCCGTCATTTATCGCAGAGGTAAACTGACTCTCCGATACGGAACTGCTGTTACAGTACAGCTTCAGGTTATCATAGCCCGCGTCATCCAGGTAGTTATTTATAACATAGTCGTGCGTTTCCTCTGCAATATCCCCACTACCGGCATCTGCGCCGCCGATAAACACATTTTTCTTTTCAATATCTCTCAGATTGGTTTCCATGAACATGGTTTTCCTGACGATATTACTCAGGTCGCTTGAACTTGCCACGGAGAATCTTCCAAGAAAAATTTCCGGGTGATAATCACCATCGGTACTGGAGTAACCAAGGTCGGTTGTCGGGCTGCTGCCTGCTTCTGGAATGTCACCCACATCTCCGACCAGTAAGAGAAATGCCGGTGTGGGATTCAGCCCCTGAATATAGCTTTTAATATTGCTGGAACTTGTTCCTGTTTCATCAGTTGTAACCATTGTTACATTAAAACGTTTTTTTCTAAAATCTACAAAGTCCGAGAGTCCGGATTCAAAATCGGGAGCAGTAATAATGTGATAATCTTCATTACGGTTTGCATCCCCTTTTACTTCTACAGCCTGATCAAAATTTACAAGCACATATCTCAGATAACGTTCAAATACTTTTGAATCAAGGTTAACCGTATTTACAGTCGTTGAAGTATTAATTTTAAGAGTAAATTCCTTTATAACTGTAAGTTTGTTTTCCACAGGATTATATGAGAAAGGGTCAATTACTATCCTGGCACAGGGAACCCCGCGAATAGTAAATGTTTCTGCAACTGTTGCAACAGGATTTATTTCTCCTTCAGAATTATAGTACTCTTCATTCAAAGAAAATGGACGCTCATATATCGATCGCGATTTTGGCCATGGGACCTGTGCCGGCATTACCCTGTTTTGAAGAGGGATATTTTCTGTAACCGGATTCAACACTTCAAAAGCAGGCGTTTGATTTAAATCAGACAGTGCCATATAAA
>JAUXBV010000053.1 GCA_030619215.1 Fibrobacterota bacterium
AAGGTATTGGAGTCGGTCTCTATCAATGCAAAACATTAATTGAAAAAATGAATGGAAAGATAATATGCAGATCTCAATTTAATAAAGGAACAACTTTTTATATTCTTTTGTAAACTATTATGATACTCGATTATTATTTAAGGTTCATTGGAGAAAATTGATATGAAATTATTGATTGTTGAAGACAATGAAGGCCTTCGCGAGCAAATGAAATGGGCACTATGTAACATCTATGAAGTTTTAGAAGCTGACACGACTCAATCCTGCCTTGATAAATTCAGGCGTAATCAATTACAGCTTGTCTGCCTTGATATGGGGCTTGATAATGTCCCGGACAAAGGACTGGAAGTAATTGACGAACTCCTAAAAATTGATCGAAAAACAAAAATAGTCGTTATTACAGCACATACGAGTGAAACACTTGGAAAAGAAGCAATAGCCCGCGGCGCTTTTGATTATTTAATTAAACCGGTTGATATTGAAGAGCTTAAAGTAATACTTACCCGGGCGTCACGCCTTTTAGATTTGGAAACCCCTGAAGACAGCCCAATTATGGATTCGGTTAAAAGCGGAACTGACTTCAATATGATTGGTGACTGTGACGCGATGTTAAAGATTTTTGACGCTATTAAGAAACTCTCTCAAGCTGAGGTTAATGTCCTGATTACAGGTGAAAGCGGCACCGGCAAGGAACTCTGTGCACGTGCCATTCATTTTCACAGTCAGCGAAACAATGCACCCTTTGTTCCCATAAATTGTGGCGCTATTCCTGAAACACTGCTTGAGTCTGAATTATTCGGCTATGCAAAAGGTGCTTTTACCGGCGCTCAAACAAACAAAAAGGGGCTTATAGAATCAGCGAACAACGGCACTCTTTTTCTTGATGAAATAGGTGATATGCCGCAGCAGCTTCAGGCAAAGCTGCTTCGCTTTCTTGAAGATCAGAAATATCAAAGACTCGGGGACGTCTCTTTTTATCAGGCTGATGTACGTATCATTGCAGCAACGAATAGAAAGAATTTGACCATCGACGATAATCCTTCAATTCGATCCGACCTCTACTACCGGCTCAGCGAATATGAAATTCACCTGCCGCCCATCAGGGAGCGTGGTAACGATATACTGCTTATTGCCCGGTCTGTTATTGCCGGAAACAGAGAGCGGTTTAGCTTGCCGAAATTGAAGCTGAGCAGCAGAACAGAGCAGCTCTTACTGCAATACCCCTGGCCGGGAAATGTGCGCGAGCTGAAGAACAAACTGAGCCGCGCGGCAATTTCCTGTGTCAACCAGGTAATTGAGCCCGAAGACCTTCAACTGCCTGTCGAATCTTTTCAAAACCTCTCCTTAAAAGAAGCGAAAGACCTTTTTGAAAAAAACTTTATAATAAATGCACTTCGCCAGGCTAATTTTAAAATTGCAACAACAGCCAAAAACATTGGCATAAGCAGACCCACCTTATATGACATGATAAAGAAGCATGGAATTCTACCGAGGCAAAAATTCAGGAGTAATCAGGATGCCTTTTCAGTGTAATATTTCGATCGTTTATAATAGGACAGCATTTTATCCACAGCTGCGCAGTTCAGGACAAGCCCTAAAACCTTCTGTTTAAGAGCCGGATACTCCCGAACCTTCCTGTTCATATCCACCACATTGGTAACTCCCGCCTTTACAACAATCAAATATTTAGAAAATATTTCGTTTACAACCACAGCATCGGTCACAGCGCCAAGTGGCGGTGTGTCAAGTATAATTATCTCAAAATTTTTAGATAATTCTTTCTTTAGATGTATAAACCTGTCGGAAGTCAGCAGCTCCGAAGAATTGGTCACATTCCGGCCCGAGGTAATTAAAGAGAGGTTTGGCACATGTGTAGGTCTCATCAGGGCAGTTACAGAATGTTCCGTAATCTCATCTTCGGATAGTAAAAAGTCTGAAAGGCCCGGTGACTGCTCTTTTGTAAAGAATTTATGCAATACGCCCCGCTTCAGGTCCCCGTCTATAAGAATTGTTTTTTTACTCTGCTGCGCAACAGAGATTGCAATATTAGAGGCCATAGTAGATTTCCCGGTACCGGCATCAAGGCTTGTAATTACTAAACTCTTATCTTTTAAATCACGCAATCCCATTAAAACTTTTGTGCGGAGCGAGCGAAACAGCTCTTTAATATATTCATGCCTGTATGGTGAAGTTATAAGAAAATCAACAAGGTTTTGACTCTTTATATTATCGGTTTTGTTTTTATTCTTTTGTTTTTGGTCGCTATTAACTTGATTTACACTATTCTCAATTTGCTTAATACTCTCTTTTTTATCGGATGTTTCTCTATTTTCCATATCCTTTTTCCCAAATATAACTATATCTGTTTTTAGCTTTCGCAGTAATCCGGTATACTCTTCCTTTGGTGAAGTTCCTTTATCTTTTTCCCCTGAAATACTCTTTTGTGAATCCCCTGGTGTAGATACACCGGCATTGGCATATTCAATCAGTTTAACAGTAGCACCAGCCGCTTCGAATTTTTTCTTCAGATCTAAAGCCTCTTCTTTATCCGTTTCCATTCTGATACAGATATTTTTAGTAACTATCGCCTTAAATACATTCTCTTTTGCAACACCAGACCATCTGGCAATCTCATAAGCAACTAAAGCAGCACGATTAGAATCAACACATCTATTTACAACTACTTTATATGGCAAGATAAAAAACCTTTCCTTTTACTTATATTCTTTGTCCCGCAAGGCGGGGCTTTGTGCCTTAGCGGCTGAATAGTTACTATTTTTTCCCTCTTTTTACTATTGAAATCTTTGGAATACTCTCAAGTACAACCATATCGGTCATTTTCTGTAATTCAAATTCCGTTTGTACTGTTTTATTGATCATATTAAAAAAGAGTGCCGGTCCAAATGCAATTATAATACCCAATAACAGGCAAATTCCCAAGAGCTTTAAAATATTTACCGGAGGCGGTATAGGAGGTGCTGCATAATCCATCACATATACGTCTGCAACCTCAATTGTCTCTGCAACTTTTACCCGGTTGTATCTATCCGATACTGTTGAAAACATTTCTGAACTAACCTGGTGCCGCCTTTGCAGCTCAGCCATCCGGACTTCTTTACTGGGCAGTCCCTGCAATTTTTTTGATAACGATTGGATCCCCGAAGCTTTTTCCAGTGCTTTGTCTTCCGCACCTTTAACAAAATTTACAAGTGAATTTTGTACGTTCTTTAGCAGCTTTTCTATTCCTGCCTCATTCTCCCGCATTAGAGGGTGAGTACCGGCATAATTATTTCGTAAAGCGCGTTTGTCGGAAAGCAGCCTGTTCATCTCCATCTGTAATACCGGTGCAGAGGTATATTCCTGAGAGTTAAGAAAAACAAGGATCTCTTCAGAAGCTTGTATTTTGTCCTCATTAGAAGACTCTACAAATTTTGATTCCAACCTTTGGGCTTCTTTCAGGGCATTCTTAATGGCAAAAGTGCTTGTTTCCAACTCTGTCAAGGTGTTTACCGTACGTTGTGCACTTTGAGTGAGGCCAACCGTGGGGTTTGAGGTTCGAAAATTTTTAAGCCTGTGTTCAGCTCCTGCAAACCCGTCTCTGGCCCTATTATACTGTTTTTCAAGAACTGAAAGAACGCTTTGCGTTTTGCGTTTCCTGAACATGAGCTTTCTTTCAACGAAGGCGTCTGCAATGGTGTTCAATACCTCTGCTATAAGATTGTAATCGCGCCCTTTCAATGAAACTTCGATATGAAATTGCTGCCGCCGTATATCCGGCTTCTTTAATTCTACATTCTTATGAAGGTTGTCAATAGCCTTCGGCATGCCGGCTACATAGAAAGTTACCTTTTGAGGATCTTTTAGAAATGAACGGGTAAATTTCAGGCGGATGCCGGGAAGGCGTACTATACTGAGGTTTGCAAGCTTACCGGTTTGAATGATTTTATTTTTATAACCGTGTTTCCTGTTAGTATAGGTGATAGTATAAACATTAGCATTATCTCTATCGATATTAAATACATATCTACCGGATCTCGCCAGAGAGTCAACTGAAATCTTACTAAATACGTAATTTCTTGGAAATTTTTTAACCTGAAAGCGCAGTGACAGTTTATCTACAATATCCTTAAGAAAGCTTCTTGTCTTTATTAATTCGGATTTGCTGTTGTCAATATCTACAAAATCCATTCCTATGGTAACAGTAGGCGGGTTTTCAAGCCCAATAAGTACTGTAGCAGTAAGCTCCGGATCAGAGGCTTGGAATTTTAACATGTAAATTAATGCGGCTGCGGAAACCAATGGCCCTGCAAATACTATCCACCATTTCCACCGCCATAAAAGACGAGTGTAGTGCTTCACATAATGGGTAAAATCGATTTCCCGCAATGGTGTTGGTTTTGGTTGAGTAACTGCCACCCTATTGCCTTTCTTGATACATTTGGTATGCCATATATACGCTGGCAGCGGAAGCTACCGCTGAAATTGTGAAGCTCAGTAAGGGAAGTACATCTGATCTGAAAACATCCCAGAACCGTCTTTGCGGGCGTTGTGTTACCCTTACCTGGTCGCCGGACTTAAAACCAATGCTCTGCAACGATTCGCCTGATTCTATATAAGGAATAAGGTCTTTTGATATTGTCACCCTGTTTCTTCTCCACTTCAGCTTCTCCAACCCATCTTCTCTCGCAGTACCGCCGGCATACTGAATGATATTCCACATATTCCCCCGCGGGTCAACCCAATATAATCCCGGCCGGTAAAATCCTCCGAGAAGGCTTATTCTTATTAACGGCCGCACCTGAATATTAGGCTGGGGGAGATAATTTACATACGCCTCTTTCAAAAGCGATTCAACCTTACTTACTGATTTATCAGTAACCTTTTTATACCCCAAAATAGGTAAATATGCATACCCTTTGTCATCTATAGTATAAATACCATTAGGGAAGCTGATGGTATCAGGATAAACTTTTATTTCTAACGCGTCGCCCGGCATGAAAGGTATTGTTTCTTTAGTTTCCTTTGCTACCTCCGTAGGTTCAGCACTTTTCTCTTGGGGGATTTTTTTGGTTTCCGGGGTTACCGCTGTTGTATCCTGTTGCTGCGATAACGCCGGTGTAATATAAAGCAATAAACATACGACCAATCCATGTAAAAGAGCAGGTAAAGTTGAATAATAACTTTTCCTATTGTCAAACATTATTATTCCTTTCAATAGTCCTCATACCCTTTAAGTGTAGCTGCCTAAAACACCAAGTCTTTATTCTCAATAACACCTATAATTGTGAAATACTATATAATAACAAAAATTAATGTAAATAAAATAGTCTTAGAAAATAAATTATTACGAACAGGTATCCTTAATTTTTCTTATTTATGCGCGCGTGTCAAATTTTAGCTATCGCTTAAGTCTAACGACGGAGGTAATTGTAAAAGTATAGATTGCTGGATTCCCATTTTCATGGGAACGACAATTTAGCTATATTTAGTCATTCCCGCGCAGGCGGGAATCCCCCTAAAGGGGACTCTGCCATTTTGGTGACTTTTGCAATTACCCCGATGTAATAAAATAATTTTTGAATTTTACCTATTAAAGCTCAACAGGCTTTAAATTATTTTTCTCAATATCTCTGAAGTAATTTGCGGTGCCTACCCTGAGTTCAACGGTTGCTTCGTCATCGCAGACAATGATAGCTTTCGGATGAAGCTGCAGAACAGAAGCGGTCCACATATGGTTGACCCCGTTTTCGATAATCATTTGTAAGGCCCGTGCCTTATTGTGGCCGTTAACGACAAGAACTACCTCCTGAGCGTCGGTAACCGTTTTAACACCAACTGTCAGGGCAAGATTTGGCACCTTGTTAACATCATTGTTAAAAAACCTGGAATTTGCAACAATGGTATCATAGGTGAGTGTCTTCACCCGTGTAAGGGACTGCAGTGAGGAGCCTGGCTCATTAAATGCAATATGCCCGTCCGGCCCAATACCCCCAAGGAAAAGCCTTATCCCGCCGACCTGTTTGATCTTGTCTTCGTATTCCGCGCACTCGATTTCCAGATCCTTTGCATTTCCATTCAGGATATTAATGTTTTCCTCAGAAATATCAACATGGCTGAACAGGTTTTTCCACATGAAGGAATAATAGCTTTCCGGATGGTCTTTTGGGAGCCCGACATATTCGTCCATGTTAAAGGTGATGACGTTTTTAAACGAGACATTTCCATCTTTGTAAAGCTGCACAAGCTCCTTATACGTTCCGACAGGCGATGATCCTGTGGGCAACCCCAGCACAAACGGTTTGTCCGGAGCCGGGTCAAAATCCTTGATCTTTTTAGCTATCCAGTGTGCTGTCCACCTGCTCAATGCTTCATAATTTTTTTGAATAATAAGCCGCATAGATCTACCTCCTCATTGGTTTAGTTAAATTAATTCCATAACTTCTTCATATTTATTTTCAATTTCTTTGATCTGTTGCTTAAGCTTATTTACAAAACTATTTCCTTCATAGGTTCCCCTTACAGCCGTAAAATCCGCATCACTCGCACCGTCAATGCCAAATCCCGCCCTGGCAGTCTCGTCGAACTCTTTTTCCGCATCATTCAGAACCATATTGACAAGCTTAAGTGACGCGATCTTCCACTCCTCAAGAAATTTTTTCAGTTTCTCATCCTCCTCGCTAGCCAGGTTGCATCCGTTCAATATTTTGTATTGTGCCAAAAACCAGTTCCATTCATCAACCTCATAGGCATTATAAATATCCAGAAGAGCACTCTGGAGTTTGTCAAAGGTGTCAAATTCCTGGGAATCTACATCCTGTATCAGCCGCTCCACTCTCGCGCGGTCGCACAGCAAGCCGCAGAGGTCAACCCACTCTGCCGTCCCGTCCGTTCCCTTGGAATCGGGCTGCAGAATACTGCGTATTCTCTTTGGTGACATCTTCCGTACCCGTTTAAGAAGTATATCGCCAAAGTATTTTGACAGGATCAACTTGTAATAGCGGCCGCAGGTCTTTAATAAAAGCCTCTTTATATGTATACCTTTATAGGTAACATACTCCGGTTTGGCCTCTGATTTTTGATACATCTCCTTCATTGCCTTTTCATAAAGCTCAGCAAGCACCTGCTGTCCCCTGATCATTTTTTGCCCTATATATGGTGACAGTACATTAAAGATAATTAAATCAAGCTTGTCACTGTTTTTTCGTCTGTCAC
The DNA here is from genome assembly GCA_030619215.1 of Fibrobacterota bacterium. GTDB lineage: Bacteria > Fibrobacterota > Chitinivibrionia > Chitinivibrionales > JANQEN01 > JAUXBV01. The sequence continues at coordinate 7,213 of JAUXBV010000053.1, forward strand.
GGCTCGGCCACTTTTCCCCGTCACGCATGGTACCGACAGTGAAAAAATTCATACCGGGTATAAGCGTTGACTTGCCGTTATCTTCATCGATATAGGAAAAGGGGAACTCAGAGGTGTCGAAGTTGCTGTAATGCTTTCCGAGAACCGGCGTAAAAGCGCCGACCCGGGAGGGCCAGAGCAGGTATGAAAACGAGCCGGTTTTACACCCGCGCTCCATGATGCCCTGATGTATGGGACCCAGTTTGTACATATGATTTGACTGATTTGTTCCGCTGCCCGCGTTATAAAACGAGAAGTACCCTGCTATCAGCAGTGTTGAGCGGTGGTGTGTAACTGAGTAGGGTCCGGCAAAAACAGAACAGACTTCCGAATGAAAACATTCTGAATTTGCAAAAAATAGCGAATTCTCAGAAGAAAATTGTTTACCAACAGCAGTTCCCTCGCCTATCAGGCTTTCAGACACCATAGCGCCGTCTTTGACACTCGAGCCCTTCTGAAAAATGAAGCTTTCTGCAACAACCCCTTTGCCGACAATTGTCGGCGCTTCTTCGGACGAAACAATGGTTCCATTTTTAAGAGAGACTGCCCCATCGATAACAGAATATGGGCCGATATATACATTCTCAACAGTCTGGCAATTGGTAATACAGGCATTTTTTCCAATATGAGCCTTACTATGCAGCATGGTTCCTGCAAAATTCTCCGCTATTTTATTAAGGTTCTTTATGAACTCCTTTTCCTGTCTGTACATAATAGTTAAGTAGGCAACCTGCGCACTCGTCTTTTCCGTCATTTTCAGCTCACGGCCGCCGCCTTCATTGAGTGGGCAAATTTCATGACCGTTCCCGAATGTGCTACTGCCGGTACAGGTAATAGTACCGACATTCTCAATCAGCACGTTATCATCTATCTTTAGATTCATTAACCTGCCGTTTACCTGTGAAATCCTGCAATTATCACCAACCGTTACATTATATAAACAGGCATTACGAATTTCGCTGCGGCACTCTATCCCGTCCGGCAATATTACATTGCCTTTCATGCTGCCGATTAGAACCTCGCCTTCGAACACGGTGTTTGAAACCTGACTCGGATCAAAACCCGAGGACACTCGAACGTTATCCCAGCTACTTGAGCGACATCCGTTTTTTTCAAGAATCTTTATTTGTTCCTGTGTCAATGACGACAACTTGTCATCACTCATAAATTATCCCCTATTTTTTAATTTCAACTTCCAGCCTGTACTGATCGCCCCGGTATACCCCTTCAAGGTATTCCACAGGCACAGCACTTACGGAAAAGGTAGTGCCTTTTATCAACAGAACCGGACTGTTCGATTTAATGTTAAGGTGTTTTGCAATAGCAGCATCTGCCAACCTGGGTTCAATGGTGTGCTCCGCCCTTACCAGCTTTACCCTCAGATTTTCTTCCAGATACCGGTACATGGAAAACTCCGAGTCATAGCTCATCTGAAGAAGGCCCTCACCGGTCTGAAAACGGAGAAACGAGGATTCAATTGCAAATGGCTTATTCTCAAGAAAGCGAAGCCGTTTTAAACAAATAATCGGATCACCTCTCTCTACCTGCAATCCATTATACGCTGACTCAAATTTTTCTTTGTAATTAAGCTTTTTTGCCTCCAGCACTTCCGAATGAACCCGAAAGCCACGCTTGCGCATTTCAGTGGAAAAGCCGTCAAGCTTAACAAGCATCTGCGTTTCAGATGGCTTCTTTACAAAAGTACCCTCTCCTTTTTTAGTATAAACAGCATCTTCACGCTCCAGCTCCTTTATAGCATGCCTTACAGTCATTCTGCTTATGCCAAGCTCTGAGGAGAGCTCATTCTCGCTTGGAATCCTCTGGTCCGGCTTCAGCTTTTTACGCGCTATCTGCTCTTTTAAATAATTTTTAAGCTGTATATAGATAGGAATGTAGGACCTTTTGTCAATGACCAGTTTTGTTAAAGGGGCCATATTTTTCCCTTTCATTTTTACTTATGAAAATATTCACGCTTGCTTACCGGATACTATCGATAAACCTGGTTGCGTCACCCACTGATTTAACTGCAAGCGCCTGATCTTCATCCATCTCTATGCCGAATTCCTCTTCGTACGCTGCCACAAGCTCAATCGACTGTACCGACTCTGCTCCAAGGTCCCTAACAAACCTGGAGTTTTCCTGTACTTTACTAACATTAACCTTTAACACCTCTGCAGTAACTTTAATTACTCTCTCTAATGTGTCAGTCATTGTTTCCATTATAAAACCTCCTTTGTATGAAACATTTTTATGTTACCTTCTCAACGACGATTTCATAAGTATCCCTTGCAATAGCGCCCTCTTCATCGGTTGGGATGACCAGCAGCTTAACACGCGAATCCTTTTTGTGGATTTCGCCTTCCCTGCCTGAAACAGCCCTGTTTTTATAATTGTCAAGCCTGATGCCGATATTCTCCATATTTTCAAGGATCCGTTTACGCATGGCTATACCATTCTCTCCGATCCCTCCCGTAAAAACAACGGCATCGCATCCGTTAAGCACCGCCATATAGGCGCCGATATATTTACGGATACGATAGGCGAAAATATCGAGCGCCAATCTGCATTTTTCATGGCCTTCGGCAGCTTTCTTTTCAAGGTCGCGGACATCATTGGACACCCCTGAAATACCCAGCAACCCTGATCTTTTATTGAAGATTGTATCCAGTTCCTCGAGTTTGTACCCTTTTCGAACAAGGTGGAATATAACCGCAGGATCGACATCACCGCTACGCGTTCCCATAACCACGCCTTCAAGGGGCGTCAGCCCCATGCTTGTGTCAACTGACCTGCCTTCCCTGACCGCAGTGATGGAACAGCCGTTGCCCAGATGGCAGGTGATCAGGTTTACATCGTATTTACCTTTACCCAGCAGCTCCGCAGCCCTTCTGGCCACAAACCGGTGCGAAGTTCCATGAAAGCCGTAACGCCGCACCTTGTACCTTTCATACATTTCATGAGGGAGTGCATAAAGGTATGCAACCTCAGGAATGCTCTGGTGAAATGCAGTGTCAAAACATACAACCTGTGGAACAGAGCCCATAATAACTCCGACTGCCCTGATTCCTGTGAGGTTCGGCGGGTTGTGCAGCGGAGCAAGCTCCGAGTACTGTTCAATCACCTTTTCCAACTCTTCGTTTACAATAACCGACCCGGTAAAAGCTTCGCCACCATGCACAACCCGGTGACCGCATGCCCCGATCTCAGACATTGATTTGACCGGTCCTTTCTCAGGATCTGTAAGCATTTTCTCAATAATATCCAAAGCCTGCCGGGTTATTGTCAGTAACTAATCTGCCTGGTTTCTCAAAAATGCTGGTATGTCGAGATAATCAATACTCGCATCTGGTGAAAACAGGTCCGAAGTCTCTGCACCCGCCTGATCAGTGCCCTTATCTGCAAAGCTGTTCAGATGGTCTTCACCACTCATATAGGCCGGGTCCGGCTGACCGGTGGTTCCATTTCTTACCACGTGGAAAGGTTGCTCAATCGTCTCAACAGGGTTGCGTTTTACCTGGCTGTCACCCAAACCTGTGGCGACCACGGTTACCCGCAGTTCATCGCCAATTTCAGGATCAATCACGGTACCAATTACGACCGTGGCATCATCCGAGGCCAGGCTGGATACGGCTGAGCCAATTTCTTCAAATTCCTTCATGGTGAGGTTCATACCGGCAGTAATATTGACCAGTACACCACGTGCGCCCTGGAGGTTTACATCTTCAAGCAATGGGCTGCCAATGGCCGACTGCACGGCCATAATGGCACGATCTTCGCCCTTGGCCTGTCCTGCACCCATAA
>JAUXBV010000415.1 GCA_030619215.1 Fibrobacterota bacterium
ATACTTTCAGCCCACTCAACACACCGTTCATCGTTGGCATTCAGTACAAGAATATCAGTTGCAGTCATATTTTTACTGATCATCTTTTTTGCATTATAGTACTCTTCCTCATTTTCATACCGGTTAAGATGGTTCTTAAGAAGATTTAACACTGCCGCGGCTTTTGGATGAAACAATTCAATCGTTTCCAGTTGAAAACTGCTTATTTCTGCGGCAACATAACCGTGTTCCGGTATCTCGGGAGCTGCCCCAATAAGGGGAATACCGATATTCCCGGCAACCGTATGCTCCATGCCGGCTGCTTCAAGGATTGACCCGAGCAACCCGACTGTCGTACTTTTTCCGGTTGATCCGGTGATCGCAAGAAACGGCGCTTTACTCTGCCGATAGGCAAGTTCAATTTCCGACCATACGGGTATTTTTTTATTCCGTGCTTTCTTCAAGACCCCAATGTCAGAAGGTATACCGGGTGAACAGACAATCAGGTCATAGTCTAATACCTTCGAGGTATGCCCTCCAGCTTCATGAGGAATATCTGCAATAGCGTTCGATGCGAGAATGAAATCAAGATCCTCAGCAGAACAGGTTTCACTGATAAAAACAGATATATCCATTGTATACAGGTACTTTGCAACGGCAATACCACTGCGGCCTGCGCCGAGAATAGCGACCTTCTGCGGGAGCCACTCTTTCGGTAAACTGGTATTCCTGTTCTTTTGTTTCATTGTACGCATCCGTTATGGTTCTAAAACTTTTTTAACACTGTTTCCAGTTTTACTCCGCGTGACCCTTTCAGTAATACGGTGTCACCCGGTTTCAAGAGCTTGCGGGTATATGCAACTGCCTGTTCAGCATCAGGTGCGCAAAGAATCCGGGAAGCTTTTATCCCATGTGCAACGGCACCATCCGCAACAGCATCGGCAAACCGACCAACCGCTACTACTTTTTTTACACCGGCTTCTGCTATTTGTTTACCAAGGCTTTTATGCAGCCGTGCTGAATACCTGACCAACTCAAGCATATCACCGACAACGGCACATTTCTTTTTTTTGCCGGCGACATCCCGGAGCAGCGCTATACCGGATCGCATTGACGATGGATTCGCATTATAGCAGTCAACAATGAACCGTATTCCCGATTTTGTTATAATCCTGCCGCGCATGGGGTCCGGCTTAATGGCATACAGTGTATCTGCGATAACTGATTCCGGAATACCAAGTTGACGGGCAAGAAACAGGGCCGGCAATGCACAGTAAATAAAATGCCGCCCCGGCATCGATAATTTGTACCGATGCCCTTTCACGAAAAACACTGTTTTTCCATCCCGATCAACGGTAATCCGCTCAGCTCGAATGCCACAGCGGGGAGACATACCAAAAAAGACAGCCTTCCATCCCTTTTCCGCATTCTTTTTAACGAGCCTGGTGTCATCACCGTTTAACAGGAGCACACCTGTCTGTTTACGCATACCATTGACTATCTCAAACTTTGCACTTGCAATTGCATCAAGGCTGCCGAAGTAGCCGATATGAGCATAGCCGATATTGGTGATAATACCAACATCGGGTTTTATTATGCGCGACAAGGTATTGATCTCGTGTTTATGATTTGCACCGAGTTCAAGGATTGCTATGTCCTCTTTCCCACTCAGGCGAAGTATGCTGAGCGGAACACCGATATGGTTATTCCAGTTACCTTCAGTATTCCCAACCGATAATCCAGCCGAAAGAACGGTTGTTATAAATTGCCGGGTAGTTGTCTTTCCGCTTGAACCGGTTACCGCAACAACCGGTATATCCAGTTCCTTTCGATAGGCCGCGGCCATCCGCTGTACCGCTTTGAGTGGATTCGCCACCACGATACATTTTTTCTGTTCCCGGGAAGAATATTCAGATGTATTCCGGCGGGAAATAATAGCGGCACATGCTCCCGCCTTCAGCGCAGCAGGTACATACCGGTGCCCATCGTCATGTTCACTTTTCAACGCGAGAAAAACATCACCTGGAGAAATCTTTCGTGAATCCATCCATACTGCACCGATACGCTTCCGAAGCAATGAGTCCGGCATGGCAGTCTCTGCACTTGCCCACTCGACAAGCTGTCTGATGGTTATAGGTGATACTGTTTTACTATTGTTACTCAGAAAGACACTCCATTTCAGTAGTTAACTCAACAACAACTTCACGGTCATCAAAATGATTTCGTACGCCATTGATTTCCTGATACGTCTCATGCCCTTTACCGGCAATAACGACACAATCTCCCTTTCGGGCAATGGTCAATGCCTTCTTTATTGCTTCACGCCGATCTGGAATGACGCAATGGGGAAAATCAAGCGGTATCCCCTCACGAATTTCATTAATAATCTGCATCGGCATCTCTGTTCTCGGATTATCATTGGTAATCACCGCCTCATCACAGATGCGTGCCACAGCTTCCGCCATAAGGGGCCGTTTTGCCCGGTCACGGTCACCGCCACAGCCGAACACACAGAATAATCGACCTTCGGTGAGTTTTTCTGCTGTGAAAAGCACATTTTCAAGTGCATCCGGTGTATGGGCATAATCAACAATAACTGAAATATCTGCCGACACCGGAACCTGCTCCATTCGCCCTGGAATAACAGTAACTTTATCAAAACATTTCTGTATTTCATCATGTGAGATTCCACGTACAAGTGCCCCTGCTGCCAGTGCAGCCATGTTATACACATTAAAAAAGCCACAGAGTGCTGAGTGAAAATCGTGGTGCTTCTTTTGATAGCTGACCGTAATACTTGTACCGGACCAGGTTGTTTGTGAATCGGTTATACGTACATCTGCCGTATCCACATATCCGTATGTAATTTTTATTACATCAGTTAATTCTTCAGTAAGTCTTTTCCCCCATGGATCATCAGCATTGACAATTGCTGTGCCGCCGGGTTTAAGGTTACTAACAAAAAGTTTCTTTTTTGCCTGATAATACGCTTCCATGGTTTTATGAAAATCGAGATGATCCTGGCTGAGGTTGGTCCAGATTACCAGATCGAAAGTAAAGCCTTCTACCCGATAGAGTTCCAATGCATGTGACGATACTTCAATGGTAATAGCCTGGGGCTTATGAGCCGCCGTATGAATAAAGCGAAGCAGATCCGACGCCTCCGGTGTTGTATGGTGCGCGTCCTTCGTCCGGTTCCCCAGTGTATAGGTTATGGTACTGAACAGCCACGAATCATCATTGCCATAGATGTTCCGGAAGAGTGCATGGTAAAAACCTGCGGTTGTTGTTTTCCCATTTGTCCCGGTAATACCGACGGTTATAAAAGAATCAAAGTCTATATGCCATAATCTCTTCGCGAGAATTGCCAGTGCTTTTCGGGGATCGGCGACCTGCGTCCATGGTACCGGGCTTTCCGGCTGCTTATGAATCGAAACAACAGCGGCGGCACCTCCGGCAATTGCATCAGCAATAAATTGATCGCCCTGTGCCATGAATCCGGGAATAGCGATAAATATGGTGCCGGGTGTGACCGCGCGGGAATCATATGCAATATCACGGATCTCAGGATTACCGGTACCACCCTGTTTAATAATGTCTAACGGTTGTATTAATTCTTGATAAATCATATATGGTATACTTCTTTTATATGCAGATCCCTTATGCACTTTGCAGCTTCTTTTTATTCCATTCTTCACGAAACATTTTTGCGTTTTTCTCAATCCATTCCATTGCAACCCGACAACATAATTCAGGATCTTTCCGACACCGCTCATCCATCGAATTCATAATCTCCTGCAACTCCGCTTGAACGAATTCACTAAATGACTCGGACATATACGTTTCCTTTTTGTTAAGTATTTATATCGACTACAGAATTAATTTCCACTATGCGTTACCCTTCAAATGTACAGACAAGCGTACAGATGACACTACTTTGCACGATCGTGCCAAACGACGGTTCCTGCTGAACTACAACGCCCGCGCCCCTTACATACGGGATAATCCCTTTAAGATTAAGGGCATTAACTGCATCCCGAAGATCCTTGCCGACACAGTTCGGCACACGGATCCGTTTACCTGTTACCGCACTACCAGCTTTCTTCC
>JAUXBV010000184.1 GCA_030619215.1 Fibrobacterota bacterium
GTCTGAAATGTCGCGTGTCTGCAATGAGCTTTTCAAGGATGAGTCTTTATTCAGCGAGAGTGTCGGAAAAATTTCACGCGAATATGAGAAGCAGTTTCAGGCTGGTGATGAAACACAGCTTACTCTTGATGAGATGCGGAAAAAGACGGAGTCTGAGCCGGTGGTAAAAATGGTTACCCTTATCTTTGATGAGGCAATCGGCCAGAGAGCTTCCGATATACATATAGAGCCTCTGGAGAATAAGGCCCTGATACGGTTCAGGGTTGACGGGATGCTCAGGCAGCATATGGAGCTGTCAAACTGGATGTATAACCCGCTGACCTCCCGCATAAAGATCCTTGCAGAGCTTGACATAGCAGAAAAGCGAGTTCCGCAGGACGGCAGGATCAGATACATCTTTAAGAACAGTATCTATGATTTTCGTGTTTCCACACTGCCGACCCACTATGGTGAAAAGACGGTTATCCGCCTGCTGAAGCATGATTTATCGCTGCTGGAGCTGGAGAACCTTGGTATTGAGAAAGCGGAGCTTGAAAAGATCTCCGAGTTTATTGTGAAGCCGCAGGGTATGATTTTTGTAACAGGACCTACAGGAAGCGGTAAATCCTCAACACTATTCGCATGCCTGAATCGTATTCGCGGTAAACAGATAAACATTACGAGAATTGAGAATCCGATTGAATACAAACTGGAGGGCGTAAACCAGGTTCAGATCAATGAGAAGGCAGGGGTTACCTTTGCAAATACCCTTCGTTCGATATTGAGGCAGGATCCGGACGTTATTCTTGTAGGTGAGATTCGTGATAATGAGACCGCTACTATTGCAATACAGGCATCGCAGACCGGACATTTAGTATTATCCACGCTTCATACCAACGATGCGGTGTCCGCAATAACGAGGCTGCGGGATCTGGGTATCCCCGGATTCCTGATATCTTCGTCTCTGCTCGCGGTAATTTCCCAGAGGCTGGTGCGGGTACTCTGTCCGCAGTGTAAAAAGAAGGAAGTTTTACCTGATGAGTTGAAACTGCGCTGGAAAAACATATTGGGTGAGGTTCATTTTGATGAGGCATATTTTCCTGTTGGCTGCAGTAAATGCGGGAATAGCGGATTCTTAGGCAGAAAAGGTATTTTTGAGATGATTTCCGTGAACGATGAAATCCGTAATATGATAACTGAGGATGCTTCGGAAAGCCAGCTTAAGAATTATCTCCGTAAAAGAGGTACGAGAACAATATCCCTCAGTGGAATTGAGAAGATAAAGCAGGGAATTACCACCCCGGAAGAGTTTCTGCGGGTTGTTTTAGTAGATAAAGTAAGTGTTAGTGAATAGATAAATTAATTAACAGGCATAAACCACTGTAGTAGTCCAATAACAGATGGGTAGTTATATGATGAAAAAGTTGAATCGTTTCAGTTATATGGTTGTGGCAGTAGTATGTCTTAGCTTCGGTGCGTTTACCTCCGCTGTTTCGCAGCCGGGAGACAGTGCTCAGGTACAGACACTGTCCCTTGATGTAAAAGATACTGACATCAGGGACGTTATACGCATGATATCAAAAGGCTATGGCCTCAATGTTATTCTGGACAGTGATGTGAAAGGCAGTGTAACGCTTCACTTGACAGATGTACCTATTATTGAAGGGCTTAATACTCTTGCCGAGTCAAACGGGTGGGAGCTTGCAAAAGAGGGGAGTGTGTACCGTATTCGCAAACCCATTGCCAAAAAGAAGTCGTTGATCCGATACAGCAGGGGCCAGTTGACCGTTGATATTCAGAATATCAATGTCGTTGATTTTCTCAAGGAGATCAGTTCGAAAGCTGCTGTCAGTATTGTTCCGGATAGTAAATTATCCGGAAAGGTTTCCGGAAAGCTCTATCGTGTTCCTCTTGAAGACGGGTTGAAAGCCATACTGGAGGGAAATGGATACAAAATTACTAAACGGAAAAATATTTATCGCGTCAGGCAGGAGGAAAGCGCTACCGGGGGCCCGGGAACTACATCCAAAAGGCGAAGATCCAGAAGAACAACAACCGGCCAGGGGGATTTTTATGTTGAATGCTCCGGCGGGTATCTTAACATTGACGTGCAGAACGGCAATTTGTCCGATGTGGTAAACTCGGTTTCCGAACAGTGCGAAATAGAAATGATTATTTACGGAGCCCTGTCCGGTGAGGTAAATGCAGTACTCAATGATATACCCCTGACTGAAGGGCTTGCCCTTCTTTTGGGCGGGACTAAGTTTACTTTTGTCCAGAGGGGGAATGTCATCCTTATTGGGGACCGGAACACCGCAACACCTTCGGGTAAAACCCTCACCAAATCAGAGCTGATCCATCTAAAACATATCAAAGCTGATGAAGTACCGAAGATACTGCCGAAGAATATCCCTGCTGCTAATGTAAAGATTATAAAAGAGCAGAATGCGCTGCTTGTCTCAGGGACATCAGAGGATATCGTTAAGACAAGAGAGTTTCTGGAGACAATTGACATTGCAACACCGCAGGTGCTCATTGATGTGGTTGTAGTGGAATATACGAGGGATATTGACAGGGAATTCGGCTTTCAGTTTGCGGCTCATAAAAAAGACGACCAGGGGAGTAATTATTACTCCTTTCCGGAAGTACAGATTAACAGAAAGGGAAATGAGGCCAGGTATATACTGGGTAAAGTGTTTGGCGAGAAAAGCTTCATAACACACTTATCAAAAGATTTCTTTATGACTCTCCGTTTGCTTGAGTCAAAGAGAAAGGCAAAGGTACTCGCTCAACCCACAATAACAGTGCTCAATGGTAACAAGGCGACAATTGATGTGGGCCAGACGCAGTATTTTAAGATAGTTGGAGGCACACCGGAAAATCCTACCCATAATTTCAGGCCGATCAAATTCGGTATTTCATTGAACATTACGCCATGGATTTCAAAAAGCGGCCAGATAACTGCTGAGATAAATCCTGAGATATCAAATTCAATGGGTATTAATGAGGAAGGTGGTTATCCCAATGTTTTCCGTCGATCTGTCAGCACGACGGTGCGTATTGATGACGGAAAAACGCTTGTGCTTGGAGGGCTTTTGCGCTCTGATGAGCAGGTTAGCCATAGGCAGGTTCCCATTCTCGGAGACATCCCTATTCTTGGATACCTGTTTAAAACAACAAAGAAGCTGAGAGTGCAGACCAACCTGGTAATATACATAACTCCAAGAATTATCGAAAAAGACAGCTATGTCAATCTGGAGGAGGAGCTGAAACAGTTTGATATCAATGAGAGAAGGGGCATTTTTGAAAGACGAAGGTATAGAGAGATAAATACCTTTGATAAGAATATCGGGATAGAGGATGAAACCGAAGGGGAGTTGATAGAGGAAGACGCTGTTCTGGAGGAGTCAGAAAATAAGATTATAGATAAACAAAAAGATATTAAAAAACCGGATGATGCAGTAAAAAGCAGGGAAGGACAGTTAAAACCTGATGAAACGGATTCAACTCCTGTTAAAAGACCGCGAAAGAGGTCTCGCAGGCCAATTAAAAAAGAGCCTTCAGATACAACGGTGATTGATAGCGTTGACAATATAGAATAGAATTTATGAGGAATCTTTACGGCATTGTACATACCGAAGACGGCAGATATGTTATGGCTGCCATGCGGTTCAATGACTCGGGAAGCTGGGTTGCTTCAGGAATAAGGCAATGGCAGAGTAATAATGTTATTATGCCTTATCTTCTCTTCCGGCGGGGGATCAGTTTCGGTGTCAATGCATGGTGGAGGCCCCGAACAAGCGCTATAGCAATCGACAATATGGTTACGGCCGAGTCCGCCGCTGCTGAGGAAACAGACCAGAAATATGATTTAGTTACCTATTCCGCTGACCTTCGGATTCATACGCAGGTACTCAAGTCAAACCTTATCGCAGTAGCTCCACAAGATTTGTTTCTGGCCACCCTGCCTCTTAATCTCCATGAAAAGAGCACAGACTCGTTCCTGTCGATATGCAGCGGTAAAGACTACTACCTGATCGGCGTAACGGTAAATCAAAGGCTTGTTATCTTATATAAAATGGCGCCCTGCTCTGAAGAGAAACTCCCGGGGTATATTGGAAGAATTCGGAGATACTGGAATATTAATTTCCCCGAAATTGTTTTTCCGGAAACCGTATTTATTATCGGTGACTCTTCCGCTATGCCTGATTCAGCATTTGTAAAGCATCCGGTTCGTGTCGCGGAAGGGGAGGATGATATAAACGTCCTGAGAGCGATGGGTGTGGCATTTGCCCGGGATAGCGATTCCGTGCCGCTCTTTGCTTCACAGACCGAAGAATCCGCATTCAGGAAGAAACGTACCTTGTTATATGGCGTATCCGCCGGTTTAGTGGCAATAACGTTACTCATCCTTGTTTTTTTTATTGGTATAAATCTTTGGTATGGCCGCAGAATTGATTCGTTCAAGGCGGAGTACCGGCGCGTTATTTCACATAATCAGGATGTAAAGAAGATAATTGACAGAAATAAGGAGCTTGCCGAGACTATTCTGCGCCTGGAAAATACCTTTACCCATAAAACAATATGGGGTAAGTTCCTACATGTAATTGCAAGCGGCAAACCTGACAATCTATATTTTGAGCGCCTTGCCTCAGAACCTGTTAAAGAGAAAGGAAATGTTATAAATATCGCCCTTAACGGCTGGACAGAGAACGAAAGCAGTGTGACGGAATTTATCAGTACATTGCAGGAGCTGCCGTACGTTACTCAAATAACGCTTTCTTCCATGGAAAGAGATAAGAAAAAACCTTCTGTCTATTTATTTAAAATATTATGTACGCTTTTATTAAACGAGCAATAGATAAAGAACTTATACCTTCTGTGAGCCTGGTGCTTTCTATGTTTATCTGCACTGCGCTCCTGCACTATGTAATTATACCAAATATTAAGCACACTATTGTGTTAAGGGATGAATTATCAAGGTATAAATCACTTATCCGGGGAGATGAAAAGTATGGTAAACTCAAAACAGAGATTCGTGAGAAACAGAAGGAGCTTGAAAAAAAACATACTGAGCTGACCCGGGGATTGGGAGACCCGCACGATCTTTCCGGACTTCTCCAGATGATTTTTGATAAAGCATGGCAGGCGGAGATCAGGTTTGATAAAACAGTGCCCCAGAAAGAAGCTAAGGGTAAGGATTACATCCATTACCCTGTTTTGCTTGAGATGACAACAACCTATAACCAGCTTGGAAAGTTTATATCATCTCTTGAAAATATACCTCAAATAGTGAGGGTTGACAGAGTAGCTGTTATGGCAAAGGATGATAAAAATATTTATGCCCGTGTTTTAATTACGTGCTTTTTAAGTTTACAGAAGTAGGTGTATTAATGCAGCAAAAGAAATATATACGGTATGCCGCTGTTGCTCTCATGGTAGTGCTTTTTCTTTTAAGCTTTATGAATGTGGTTGATATTATTGCCTCCTTTTTTGAGCCGCCTGACAGGGGGGCGTATCAGGATAAAGACATTACCCTTAAGGAATTTGAACTTGTTAACAAGGCCCTGGAGATAAAAGCACAGGGCAAAGACTTTATTTATGAAGGTACCTTCGATTCTCCGTTTCGTAAACTTTCTTTCGTGCCCAGAAGAAGAGCCGGAAGCACCCCTAAAAAGCAGAAACCAGTTAAAAATTTATTTCTGAAAGGCACTTTGATCAAAGAAAATGCACTGGCAATTTTAGAGGATGAAGATGGCAAGACTTACATATGTAAGCAGGGAGACTATGTGCATAACCGGCTTGTCGCTAAGATTACTGAGGACGAAGTAACCATTACCGATGCAGGCGGCAGTACTGTTTTAAAGGTTAAAGAGCGGTAAATAATATTAATAAATTAGTAATGCTCCATAGTTATAGTTAAGATTAAATCATGACGTCTCCCGATTTTTCGTCGGGGCGTGTTCCGATTTTTAATCGGGGATAATCCAGGTTAGAAAACCGGCAAATACATCATGAAATTCCTCACTCAAAAAGGCTTTAGTCTTTTTCCAAACCTTAAAGAAGGTACATTTATTAAATCAAAGGAAAAAGGTTCGGCGCTTTTTATAGTGCTTATTTTTTCAATAATTGCCTTTATTACTGTCTCTGCCTATGTTACAAGCCAGTTTTACTTTGCACGGATTCTGCGTAAAGAGCCCGCAAAACTGCAGGCTTTGCTTAATGCACGATCCGGTATCTGGTATGCGCTTGCAATGCTTGACAAAGAGGTCGGTAAGCAGGAAAGTAGTATTGACTCATCGGAAACCTCCTTGTCTGACCTGTTCGGTATGGATATGTTTGATCGTGAGGAAGAGGGTAAAGAGGAGCTTTCCGTTGAGGAAACATCAGCAATCCCTGGTGAAGAGTCCGATACAATCAGCCTGTTTGACAGTACGATACTGTTCACTTACGTAATAAAACCGTCAGCTTTTTTTCAGGTTCTGGAATCCGAGGGGATATTTCGAAAGTACCTTAAAAGTGCATCCGTTACCCTGGGATCAAAACCCTTTACGTCTGCCGATACGGTTCTTTTCCTGGGCACGCCGGGTTTACCGGAGGGAACCGGAAATTATGACGGAAAGGTAGCTTTTATATCGGAGAGCATTGACAGCTCCGACAGCCTGCAGAGAAAAAGGTTTTTTGTCAACAAAGAAAAACTGCGCGAAATCGTTGAAGAATTCAGGGGACCCCTTATTTCTATGGGGGATACACTGGTCCGTAATACTCCCCTGACAGTACAGTATAATGATGAGTTTTCCGAAATCCCGGATACCATATCAAGCCCGCTGTTTATTGACGGCTCCAGCAGAGACCTCTTCTGGAGATCGGAGCGTAAGATTTATGTTATTGAAGAGCTGCAGATCACCGGATCTGTATA
>JAUXBV010000500.1 GCA_030619215.1 Fibrobacterota bacterium
CTTTGGGAAACAACGTTGTTAAACGGGTATTGGATTGGTGGGGCAAGAGAGGTGGTTCAGGAGTGATATTTGCTGATATAAAAAATGCCCTGTTCTATTCAAGAACAGGGCAGGAAAATTTTCGAACGAATTTTATTAAAATAAAAACCCGCTACTTTTTAACTATGACATTAATAGTCTTACAGAATCCTTTCGTCTCCATCTTGCACAAATACAATCCGGCCGCCAGTTCATACACACCTTTATTGGAGCCATTTACCGGCAGCGAGTGATAACCGGCTTTCACCGCACCATTTACCAGAGTCCTGATAAGCTTTCCCTGTATATTGTAAAGCTTGATACTTATGTGCTGCTGCTTACGTACCTGATAATGTATGCGCGATCCGTAAAGCTTCATACCGAACTGCTGTGGAACTTTAACTATTGAGGTGGATATTGCTGTTTTATCATCAATCAGAACATCATCCACAGCCATATCACTGTCAAAGGAAGTATCTGTAACACCGCGGAAACGGAATTGAACCTGTTTCCCAATATAAGTATTTAAATCCAGTATTTTTTCTAGCCAGTCAGTTCCCTGGTGGCCGGAAATATGAACAATTCCCTCTGTCCATGCATTGTCCACAAAAATATCCAGGTAAAGATCACCCATCCGGTTTGTATCGCTGCGCATGTGGTACCAGAAGGAAATATACGGCTCTGCCAGGCCGGTAAAGTCAAAAACAGGGGTAACTGCATAGAATTTCTTATTGGGGTTGCCGTCGCTCGATGCTTCGGTAAAGATATACATGCCGCTGCCTGAAGTATGGTCTTCATCAGGCCCTGTGGTATTTGACGGTGTCGGCCCTTCCTGGACCGTCCAGTTAAAATCATCATCACCAATAATCTGCTCCCAGTAACCGCCCAATGCGCCTGCACCTAATTCAAACTCATCAAAATCTTCAAAATAGGGGAAGGTAGAAATAATCGGATTATCAAAGGAAACGTCTGCATCACTTTCATCAAAGAGCCAGCTCTTATCAACACTGGTTACGCGGATCTTATAATCCGATGCTTTGGCAATCACTTTGTGCACTGTCCAGGTATAAGAACCGTCACTCTCTGTATTCAGAACAACATTCCTGCAGAATTCACCATTTTTATACAAATCGATATTCACATTCCCGCTCAGGTTATCGCTCCATTTAATCTCATAATCACTGCCCTTTATAACGGTCTCACCGCCGTTGGGTGCTGTTACTCCAAGCGTGGATATAGCCTCTATTGCAAAAAATTCAAAGCTCTCGTCAACGAGGCTTCCATTTGTTGTAGAGGTAACCCGTATTTTATAATCTGTGGCAAGCGGAAAGTCAGAAGCAATATCCCATGTGAATGAACCGTCACTCGGCTCTGAAGCAGCCAGTTCCCGGTCAACAGCAGTCCCTTTAAGCAGCTCGATCTTAACGTTTTCGGTAATATTATCATTCCAGGCAATGTCAAACGCTCTTCCCTGCTCCCACTTCTCACCGCCGTTAGGTGAGGTAACAGCTATAAAATCAGGAATTACCTTGCCGCGAATCTTAACGGCAGGATCGCCCAGCAGGTTGGTTTCGAATATGCTCCATCGTATAAGAGCATTACCGACAATGGATAAGTTGTCATCATGGGCGTCTTTACTTAGAGCACCTACATATTCCATATTTTCGCCAAAATAGGCGTCCCAGAACTCCCGGGCAAGTATCTGGGCAGGCCCGTCTATATTATTCTCATATCCAAATCCTAAATTGGAATTAAACATAGTACCCCAGAAGCCTGTTCTGGTTGATGTGGTGAAACGCTCGGCAATACAGTCCTTGGAAAATTCTCCGGTCAGGCATCCCTGCGAATAGCCGAATATGAATTTATCATTGGTAAAGTCGCTCTCATCACCGTTGCGAAGTTTCAATCCGTATGATGCGTTGGAATGGCCGAAATGGTGAATAATGCTGTATGTCTCCGAATTGATCTTATTAAGAACATCCGTTTTGGAATATGACCCATCAGCCTCATACAGTCCTTCCACCGTAATCTCCGGAACTTCAACAAAACCTTTCAAGTTCAGGCTGTCCACACCATTGACAATCTGCAGAAGGGACGGCTTTGCATATTCCATATCCCCTGTCCAGCCAAGGTGCTCTCCAAGCATAAGCACTGTCTTCAGGTAGCTCTCGTCTGCGGGGCTGTTCTCATAGGCTATGATCTTGTATAATGCATTGGCCATCTCAGTTGCATTCTCCGCAGAGATACGGCCGATAAATACTTCTGCCAGTAAATCAACGTCTTCATAATCAAATCCGTCATCAGGCTCACCCCAGTTGGTATTACCATTATAATTATATTCACCGTCAAGGCACTGGAAATAGATATCGCTGTCAATCTGGTCTTCATTTTCCGAGTCCACATAGCAATACAACTGCCTCAACGGAACAACATCAACATCACCGCCCAGAACCACAAATTCCGTGCTCCAGTTGTTGTAAGCGTCTATGACAAAGTTCCTCAGCTTCTCGGCATTGTCAACACCGTCGTAATTGCTTTTAACATCTTCAATGGTCATCACTTTTGCTGTAAAGCCCATTGACTGTCTCTGCTGAACTAGGTCACTTACACTGGGGCTGGTTGAAGCATTCGCTATCGCTTCTGAGGTTACAAAGACCCATTTATAATCCTCCCTGGGATTACATATTCCTCTTTGATAGGTTCCCTGTATAGCCCCATCCTGGTATGTAGTTAACAGCTCAATATTCTCTGCTTCCCTGCACATGCTTTTCATACCTGCCAGGCGCACACGGATATTGCTGTTTGCAAAGTCCTTGGCAGGTTTTGTCGTTACCTGAACGGAAATATTTTTATAATATTCCAATTTTCCGCTTTTCGGGTAATAGGTAACAGGATAGACCTGTATATAGGCAAAAGTAACTCCGCGCATTTTCTGAATGGTAACCAGCTTATGGGTCTGTGCCGGAAATGGATTATCAGAGGTATATATCTCTGCTTTGGGAACAGCCTTGCGTGCTTTTACACCAGGCATCAGAACTACCGCAGCCGGGCCATACTCAATAAAATGCTGCCCCTGAACCGGTGTTGCATTCCCGCGTTCAACACTGATCTTATCAACTGTGTGGCCATAGGGAAGAATGATTCGTGCAAAAACAGCAGGCAATACCGGCTCTCCTTCGTTGTAGATCGGTACTGCATTCCCTAAAATACATGTCTCCTCTTTTTCATCACTTAACCTTTGGATTTCGCGGGCCTTCAGGGTGAGTGAAGGGACCTGATAATCCACTGAAATAGTGTTATTAATCCCCCAGTTATTCACCCGCGCAAGAACCTGTTTAACACCGGCTTTTTGCGGTAATGAACTGGCCGGCCTCCATATACCGGTTTCAGCAAAGCTTATACCCGATAATATAAAACCGCCTATTATTAAAAAACATAAGCATAATTTAACAATACAACACCGTCTGTTCATAATGCCTCCTGTAAATATGAGATTAAAATATGGTTTTATTTTCGACATCACGTATTAAGATATTTATAATAAATTTCGTAA
>JAUXBV010000104.1 GCA_030619215.1 Fibrobacterota bacterium
TGACACATGTTCAATAATATGGCTCTCTTTAGCGCCCGGCAAATTGTCAAAAAAAGCAAAAAAGGCCATTGATAATAATAAGCTTATTATGTCAGACATCAGTTTCTGGGAAATTGCAATGCTTATAAAATCAGGCCGAATACAAATTGATACAACATACGAACAATACATAAAGTTGGTTTTAAACTCATTTAATTTAACAGTTAAACCTATCACACCCGAGATATCCAGTTTAGTTGCAAATTTTGATGACTCGGTAAATAATGACCCCGCAGACAGAATTATATCTGCAACTTCAATAATAGAGCAGGCGCCTCTTATTACTAAAGACGATAATTTGCGCAAATCTAAAATCGTTTCCACAATCTGGTAAATTATAATTCTGACAATACAGATAAACTTCAATAACGCTGGAAAATTTATAAAAGGGCGCACTACCCGTATACATAGATTCCTTGCAGGTCACAATGAATGTAAATACAAATAGTAATAAAAATAACCATAAAAAAAACATAGAAAAAATCTATGCCTGGCTTATGAAATCTTACGGCCCCCAGGGCTGGTGGCCGGTTTTAAATCATAAAGGTAAAAAGCCAAATATTACAGGTAACCTCAGAGGATATCATCCGAAAGATTATTCCTATCCCCGGAATAGCAACCAGGGATTTGAGATATGCGTTGGAGCTATTCTAACCCAGAATACTGCCTGGAAAAATGTAGAAAAGGCTCTTATTAATCTTAAAGCCGCCAAGGTATTATCTCCCCGGAAATTGATTCAGCTTGGTGATAAAGAATTAAAAGAGCTAATCCGTCCCGCAGGTTATTATAATCAGAAAGCAGGATACCTACTAACTTTTACGGAATTCTTTTTATCTTTAAAGGGGAAGGTTCCTGCGCGGGGTGAAGTATTAAATTGTAAAGGAATCGGCGATGAAACTGCTGACTCTATGCTTTTGTATGCCTATTCCCAGCTAGAGTTTGTCGTGGATGCATACACAAGACGCATTTTCAGTAATTTGGGGTTTATAAAGCATGATGAAAAGTATATGATTATAAAAGAATTATTTGAAACGTATGTTGAAAGGGATGTTTTTATATATCAGGAATATCACGCGCTTATTGTTGAACATGCTAAGCGGTATTACAGCAAAAAGCCATATAGGATTAATGATCCGTTGAACAAGATTTTATAATTATTACATTTATAAAGCGGTTACGCCTATCGTCTTATATACTTCTGAAGCGCCCTGTTTCTATATTATTTTATTACCCATTAACGATACGGGAATCGTTACCGTAACCGAATT
Source organism: Fibrobacterota bacterium (assembly GCA_030619215.1). Classification (GTDB taxonomy): domain Bacteria; phylum Fibrobacterota; class Chitinivibrionia; order Chitinivibrionales; family JANQEN01; genus JAUXBV01. Next base: position 1,308 of record JAUXBV010000104.1, read on the forward strand.
GTGTTTTGTGTGCATTATATGAATGAAGAGATAACAGAAAATCAAATTGCCGGCCCGTCAATAGTAGCCGTAATACCCACCTATAATAATGCCGGTACGATTGCAGATGTTATAGGTGGAGTCAAGAGGTTCCTGACGGATATAATTGTGATGGATGATGGATCGACAGACAATACTGCTGATGTATTAAGCCAGTTGAATGGCATTGAGATAATTAATTTCCCGCAGAATAGAGGTAAGGGGTGTGCACTGCGCGCCGGGTTTGAAAAAGCAGCGGAATTGGGCTTTTCTCATGTAATAACGGTAGACGGCGACGGCCAGCATTTGACAGATGATATACCTCTTTTTATGGAGAAGATACAGGCGGAATCGGGCACTCTCTGGGTTGGCAATAGAATCCTTTCTTATGAAAAGGGAGATAAACCACCGGTTCGGTCAAACTTCGGAAGAAGATTCGGGAATTTTTGGTACCGTTTCAACACCGGCATCAGGCTGCATGATACCCAGTGCGGCTTCAGGGCATACCCTCTGAAAGAGATTATGCTCCTGAAATGTAAAGGTGAGCGTTATGAGTATGAACAGGAAGTGCTCATTAAAGCCGCGTGGAATGGGGTGCCTGTAAAGGAATTACCCGTCAGGCTCTATTATCTTCCTGCTGAAAAAGAGGTTTCTCATTTCCGGCCGGTTCGTGATTTCATGAGAATCAGCATGGTGAATTCGAAAGCTGCAATAAAAAGAATCTTTTTACCGGTGACTGTACTTGAAGTTCCCGGTGCCACGTGGCGTGAGAAAATAGTAGCTCTTGCAAAACATGAGCTTAGGGCTAATACATCCCCTAAAAAAGCAGCGTCGTCGGTTTCGGTTGGCGTATTCATGGGTATATTCCCTATTCATGGTTTACAGGTGATAACTCTTATGGGATTAAGTGTTTTGTTACGGCTTAACCGCCCGCTTGCATTTCTTGGCGTTAGCGTATCATCGGCGCCATTCCTGCCGTTTCTTATTATAATTGCAGTCGCCATAGGAAAAGTAGTTTTGCCGGAGAATCTCGTGGCGATTAATGGCCAGAATACAGCACGGACAATAGCTCAGGGAGCAATTGAGTTTGTGGTCGGTAGTATTATTTTATCTATAGTTGCTTCAATAGCCACCTATTTTATTACAGTTCCATTGTTTAAAAAGCTCGCAGAAATCCGTCGATTAAAAAAACAGGGCTCTTTGTAATGATAGCAAAGATAGCTCAAAAACTACAGCGACACAGGGCTCTCACTATTGTAACCTTTATCATATTATTTGGCGCCTCGGTAGTTTTTATTGGCAGGGGCACCTATTCAAATAATATCCTTGATATGTTACCGGTTAAAGACAGGGTTATTTCGAAGTATTTTCAGTTTCTTTCGCTCTTTGACATAATGGACAGGATTGTTTTTGAGGTGTCGGTTGAAGATTCAACAAAGTCCTTTGATCAATTAGCGGTAGTGACTCAGGCGATTATCAGCAAGCTTAAAGAAAATGATCTTTTACAATTTCAACAGGAAATAACTGCGAAAGATTTTTTTCAATTGAGGAATTTTCTTATCAGGCAATGGCCGAACCTTTTTACGCAAAAGGATTCGATGTGGGTTTCAAAGCGGCTCAGTGAAGATTCTTTATATGCACGCTTTGATAGAGTTGCTTCCGGGTTGTTTACTTTTTCCACTGAAGCGTCTGATGCTTTCCTGCTTCAACACGATCCCTTTGGCATAGCACAATATTCTTTAACAAAGCTTTCGGCGTTTAAACCTGCTGATAATATTATTATTGAAGACGGCTTCATTACAAACAGCCGGAGAAACCGCATACTATTCTTCGCATCTTTTATAAATTCGAAAAAAGATGATACGAATGAAAGGAAGGCACAGGGGATAATTAAAGCAGCGGAGAAGTATGCAGGCGCAAATGGATTTAAATTGACCTGGATGGGAGGACTTCGAGCTTCCCGGGATAATAATGAGATGATTAAGCGCGATATACATCTAACATTGCCTGTAGCAATAATAATTATTCTGGCAATCTGCATGCTTGCATACAGGAAGCCTTACTTTGGTTTCCTTACCTTTATTCCAACGACTTTGGGAATTGCTTTTACACTTGCTGTTTTTTCTAATTTTGGCAGGCTTTCAATTATTATAATTGGTTTTGGCGCTGCGCTGCTTGGAATAACGGTTGATTATGCTATACACTTTTTATTTCATATTGATGATGCTCCCCAGGATAAGAATCCGGTAAAAACATTAACAGGCCCTATTTTTGCCAGCGCCTTTACAACGGCCGGCGCCTTTCTTGTGCTCGTTGCAGCCCGGATACCCGGACTGTCACAGCTTGGTGTCGTTACTGCCACAGGAATAGTATTGGTGGCTTTCCTATCCCTTACTCTTCTTCCGGTATTCACAGAATTTTCAAGGAAGCCTTCTTTACATAAGCAAAGGATAAAATTATCACTGTTTTTTCACCATTTTTACACTAATAGGTTTGACAGAAAGTTATTACTGCCGCTGATAATTATTACGGGTATTGCCATATTTTTTATTCCTAAACTCTCATTTGACGGTGACCCTGATAATTTAAATGGGATGAAACCGGAGACAATTGCCGCAGAGCAGTCTCTTGAACAAAACTGGATAGGGGTTGGAAGCAGCGCCTATCTTGTTGTGTCTGACACTTCGTGTGAGGCTGCCTGCAGGAAAGCTGAGCAGGCATTAGGGCCGCTTGTTGATTCACTCATTTCATTAAAGCTTATTAAACCTGCATCACTATTTACACTTCTTCTTCCTCAAAAAGAGATACAAAAAAGGAATAAGCTCCGCTGGTGTCGGACATTTACACCCGATATAATTTCCAAAATGCGGAAGGTGATAGCTTTAGTAGCCTCAAAATATAAGCTCGAACCTGACGCTTTTTACCGGTACCTGTCTGATATTTTATCGAGTGAATCTTATAAGTTTGTAAAATATGAGGATTTTCCTTTATCATTTAAAAAAGGCATTTTGAGTAATTACCTCCGCAATACCGATTCATTATGGTATGCAAATGTACCCGTGTTTATGACAACAGGATCGGCATGGAAAGATGTTGATGAAATCGCGCGGCATTATGACGTGCTTGCCGTGAACAGCGAGGTTCTTGGTATGCGGGTTGTTACTATTATAAAAGCAGGGTTTTTAAAATGTATAATCTACATTCCTTTTGTAATACTGTGCATACTTCTTATTATGTTAAGAAATCTTCGATATACAATAACAGCGCTTATACCCATTTTTTCTGCAGCCGGAATAACACTGGGTATTATGGCAGCATTTAATTTACCGGTTAATATTGTCTCTCTTATGATATGCGCATTCATTTTCGGGCTGGGAATAGACTATGCCCTGTTAATGGTTTATATGTGTAGAAAAGGAGCTACAGAGGGTGAGGATTTCACTCCGCATGGTGCTGCCAGTGTTACGATTGCCGCATGTACCACACTTGCCGGCCTGGGTATTCTTGCAATTGCACGGCACCCGGTGCTCTCTGTGCTTGGAAAAGTAGGGATGATTGGTATTATTTCCAGTTATGTATGTTCCGTGATCTTTGTGCCAATATTGGCGGGGTCTGGTAATAAGAATAATAAAAAGGGAAACGATAAATAATATATTTAAATTATTAGTACTTGTTCAGAATTAACGATTTATTTCGTCCTCGTCCTCGTCCTCGTCCGTCGTCCTCGAAAATTCAATTGTTTTAAGCAATCGATGACGAGAAGGAAGGCAAAGTGCCAGTGGCACTTGTTTTGACCGAGTACGATTTCTCTTTATAATACTTTATATAGAAAAATCATTGAGAGGAATCGGGTCGGTAATTTTGTCAGGGGAATTTTCAAAGAGACTGAGAGGAACCCACCTGATCTTAAGATGCTTCAGGTGGACAAACGTGAGTGCTTCAATAACGGAAGAGTACCATGATTCGTTTGTTGCAATTAAAAGAAGATCCGCTTTTTGACGCTTAAGAACCGAGCTGAGATTTTTCATATCCCCCAAAACCGGGTAACCCTCAAACTCGCCGGGCATTGTGTCACTGTTGGAAGGCCAGATAATTCCACAGATCTGAGCGGTTTTATCCAGCTCCGTATCCTTAATAAGAGCTGAAGCGATTGGGCCGCTTCCAATAATCATTACCTTACCGGTTGAATATATCCACTGTTTTAGCCGGGATAAACTTCGTGGAAGAAGCTCACGCCATGCAACGAGGATCAGCGGGATAAGGATCGCGGAAATGGCAAATGCTACCCGGGAGAAGGCCATTGATTTAATAAAAAAGACGCCGGTAAGAAAAAGTATTGAGGCAATCAATCCGGAAATAAGCGTGTTTCCGGCAGAGTATCGTTTGGAGGAGTATACTCCCTGGTAGGAATAGATTAATAGAAAGCATAGAGACATTATTATATGCATACCCAACATAAGAAGCGTATTGTCACCGAAATAGGGACTAACTGCCGGAAGAAAATAGAAACGAATGGATGTAACAGCCCATATTATTATGTTTACAACTAAGAGGTCAATAAAAATTGCCCTGAAAGATTTTAAGAGAATACCTCCGATATTCATACCAGCCAGAAATATGGCGCCAATTATAAGTACCCACCCGGGAAAGAAGGCTCCGTATGAATGGCGATATTTTTTTGAGAAAATAACCATCGACTCATAAAAGGCGATTCTGGATCGGATCATATTTTTGGTGCAGCTTTTTCCGGAGAAATGTATAATCTGCGTGTCCGGGTTATACCAGGCTTTATAGCCGTGTTCACGGCATCGCACGCAGATATCAAGATCTTCGCCATACATAAAAAATGCTTTGTCAAATCCCCCGATATCTTTGAAAAGGGAGTGTCGCATGAATATAAATGAGCCGGAAATTGCGTCCACTTCCATACTGGCATCCGGGTTCAGGTAGCTAAGATTGTACTGTCCAAAGAGTTTACTCTTAGGGAACAGTTTACTTAAACCGAAAAGGTAAGTAAAAGCATTAAAGGGCGTTGGAAAACTTCTCCTGCAGTGCGGCTGGAAAGAGCCGTCGGGTTTTATAATCTTGGGCCCCATGATACCGACATCAGGGTGTGACTCAAGGAAGTCAACGGAAACCCGCAGGGTATTTTGAGAGACAAGGGTATCCGGATTAAGAAAAAGTAAATAATTACCCCTGGAATTTTGTGTGCCGACGTTACAAGCCTTGCCAAATCCAATGTTGCTTTTTAAAGGTATCCAGGTGGTGTCGGGAAATTCCTTTGAAATAATTTCATGAGAGTTGTCTTTCGATGCGTTGTCAACAATGATAACCTCTGTTTTGTCGTATAATTCAGCTTGCCGAAGGGAGCGCAGAAGCTGGCATATCTCGTCCGGGACTTTATAATTGACTATTACAACGGAGATAAGGGGTGTGTCGTTTTGTGTAGCCAATTATCTCTTCCCGGGATAGAAAATGGACATTAATCGCAGCTTCCACAGCAAGATAAGTGCTTCACGAACAATTTTTGTTGACATTTTGGATTCACCTATTTTCCTGTCGGTAAAAATGATAGGGATCTCAACAATATTAAAGCCCTGTTTCCACACATAAAAATTCATTTCTACCTGAAAGGAGTACCCGGAGGAACCGACTTTATTCAGGTTTATGCTTTTAAGGACTTTGCTGTGAAAACATTTGAACCCGCTTGTACAGTCTTTTACCGGGATGCCGGCAACTATCCTGGCGCCGATATTGCCGAAATAGCTGATAAGCAGGCGGCTCATGGGCCAGTTAATCACATTGACTCCGGAGATATAACGGGAGCCTATGACGAGATCCGCTTTTTCCGCTGCATTAATAAAATCCGGCAGGTATTTCGGGTCGTGAGAGAAATCCGCATCCATTTCAAAGATAAGTTCATAATCCCGCTTAAGTGCCCATTTAAAACCACTGATATAGGCGCGTCCCAATCCCTGTTTTTTTTCTCTATCCAAAACAAAAATATTCTCTATATTTTTTGAGAGTTCTTTAACACATTCCGACGTACCATCCGGAGAGGAGTCGTCTACTACAAGAATATGGGCATCGGGTAGTTTCTTTCTGATTTCGGGAATGAGAATAATGATATTCTCACGCTCGTTATAGGTGGGGATTATTATCAGGACTTTTTTTTGAGACATAATAATATACGAAACCTTTGTTAATAATTATTTGATTAGTAAAAATAGGTATTGTTTAATAATACGTGAGATCCGTTATATGATTTTTATACCTGTATTTAATAGCCTGGCTTGCAATCCAAAATAACACAAGGTAAAAATAGTTGCAAATGAACATGCTACTCTTTACAAAGTACGAGCTTTATTTACGAATATTTAATAATAAATAATAGTAAATGAATAATAACCATTCAGGTATTCATCATTCGTTTGACAAAGACGCCCGGTTATTATAATATTATATCGCATGGTTAAAATAAGGGAATTAACTGATATGACCGTTAATAAAGGTGAGAAAACATATAGCCCCAAGGGAAAAATACTCATTATGGATGATGATGAGATTATCAGGTCTGCAATGGGGAACCTTCTTGAGAATATTGGATATCAGGTTAAAACCTGTGGGGATGGTTGGGAAGTTCTCAGCATATATGAAGAAGCACTAAAAGAAAAAAGCCCATTTGATGCAGTTATTCTGGACCTTATCGTTTCCGACGGGCTCGGCGGTATGAAGACCATGAGAAAGCTTTTGGATATTGACCCTGAAGCAAAAGGGATTGTTTCAAGCGGATTTTCCGGGGAAATTAATTTATCAGAGTATCAAAAATATGGATTCTTAAGCGTTATAGAAAAGCCTTATAAAATTGAAAGGCTGGATGAAATTCTTGTTCGGATAATTGGTAAAAAATCAACATAAAACTATTTTATATCAATTCTCTTTGTTACTACTTAGGTGATGTGACTTTCTCAGTGTCATTGCGAGCGAAGCGAAGCAATCTCCTACATCTGAGAAATGAGATTGCTTCGCTTCGCTCGCAATGACATCATTAAAAACTATACCTAAGTAGTTACTTCTCTTTTATACTTTAATCAATACTATAGGTAATGCTATGTTGTCAGTACTTATATGAATATTCCCTCCTGTATATTTAAATCTCATTAGTACAGTTGTTTTTCGTAATGTATATTTAGTGCTTCCCTTCTTTGATTTTTACAAATTAAGCGGTACATAAGAAGAAGGTAAAAATTTATTATTAATGTGGAGTTTATTATAATGGATGAATTAGAAATTAGCGTTGAA
>JAUXBV010000123.1 GCA_030619215.1 Fibrobacterota bacterium
AGAAAAGATAGGCTGAAACCAAGCATTAAAGATATCGGAGTGTTTTTAATCACCTTTTATTCCCTTCTTATTAACTATTCTCTATGAAGCGATCTTCTTCTGAAATCTATTTATCTACCTGCTTTGCTTTCAATGTTACATATTCTGGAAGTTCACCGACCAGAGGTTTCAGATAATTGACAAACGCCTTTGTTACGAAGTTTCCCTCAGTGTTAATATATTTACCGGGCATGGGTTTCTCCTTTATCGCAACCTCTTCGAGAGGTGTCTTACCGTATTTGGCTGAATATTCCTTTCCCTTGCCCCTCTGAATACTCACCATATAGCCTGTCTGTCCGTTTTTTATAAGCTTTACAGCTTCAACGCCGCATTGAAACGCTTCCTTTGCGTCCACTGCCGGCATCCTGTCTGCCCCGCACATCTGCAGCGACTCCACCACCTGAAACTCGCCGCGTATCTTGAAGCGCTCGGAAATCATCCTGTGCAGCATCATGGCCGCGGAAGTACCGCCCATTGCCCCGAACTCAACGTTTGAGAATTTATCGGTAACACGCGAGGCTGAAATCGGCGTGCCGTCCGCATAGGTTACACCTTCACCAACAGCAATGGAAACCCATCCATACTTTTTATAGCATGTCTCGAAATCGCTGAGAAATTTATCCAAATCAAAATGCCTTTCCGGCATGAGAATTATATGCGGAGGGTCAGCCTCATCCTTCTTTCCCATTACACTTGCTGCAACAAGCCACCCAGCGCTTCTGCCAACTGCCTGATAGATAACGAACTGGTCGACCTTTTGCATGTCGCGGGCAAGCAGGCCGCCCTGCAGGACAGATAAAGCCACGTAACGTGCTGCACTTGGATAGCCTGGTGTGTGGTCTGTACCGAAAAGATCATTGTCCACGGTCTTGGGGATACCAACACCCTGGAGTTCATACCCTGTTTCACGGCAGTACCCCTCAACCCTGTGTATGGTATCCATTGTATCGTTGCCGCCGATTAAAAAGAGGTGACGGATATTGTATTTTTCGAGGATCTTTCTTATTGGTTTAAGATGCTCGTCTTTAAGCTTCAGCCTGCACGAGCCCAGAGCTGAGGAGGGTGTCCTGCGTAACAGGTTGACGATTCCCTCACCCTCTTTCTTCAGGTCAATGATATTTTCCTGCATGAAGCCCTCAATACCGTACCTCATCCCGTAGACGCCGGTTATCTGTTTGCATTTGGCAGCCTCGCTTATCACCCCGGCAAGGCTTCCGTTTATTACACATGTCGGCCCGCCTGATTGACCGATAATAGCGTTTCCTTTGAGCATTAAACCTCCATAATCATGCTATTGAATTCTCTTAACTACTTATATGTTAGACATGGATAATAATAGTATTAATTTTTTTTTCTTCCGCTTTACTCCATGGCTTAATATTCATTTCAAAAGGTAATATTTCCGCAAATCCCTGAACCAGGTTCTCTACGATATTCTTCTCTTTATATAACGACATGCACTCCTGAACACAAATACATTTCTGCTGCAGGAGCCTGACAAATGTCTGACGTTTATTATCGCTCAGTTTTTGATACAGAGGAAGATCCCTGAACCTCCCTGTCAACGGAATAGAGCCATGCTGCAGCACAGAACCTGTAGTGCGTTTCTGCGCTGATCCTACAAGCTTCCTGCCGTTAACCATGATTTCACTGCGGTTCGGTGCAAGGTAGCAGGGAAGTTTCACCTCCTGTTTCAAATTCTTTGTGTCTAATAAAAACTGATGCGAGCTGCACGAAATCCCGGATTTTTCGAGACCCCTTATTAAACAATTCGAAATAATAGAATATGTTTCAGCAATACTTGCACCCATCCGCTCAATCTTCTTCGAAAAAACGCATGAGTACGTAATATCCTCATAATGGAGTACGGCCCTGCCTCCGGTGGGTCTTTTTACCCATGCCACACCGCCTTTAGCTACTGCCTCTTTGTCAAGAAGCGTCTCAGGGTTCTGCATACACCCAAGTGATATTGACGGCTTCTCCCACTCATAGAAACGTAAACATAAAGCCGGTTCTGAAGCACAAAGCGAAAGAAGATATTGATCTGCAGCCATATTAAATGCCGCAGAATGAGGTTTATCAATTATAACCCTGCATTTTGTTTGCATAATTAAAAAATAATCTTTGCATAACTATTAATATTGATAACAATTTTAAAATGCTATGGCATGCAACTCGACTACCTCATAAATGTGTTGTTATATTGAATATTCTAGTTTAATTTAATTACATATATTTAACTGCGTTGTTGGCTATTCATTACTAAACAAGAGGTAAAACAGGAAATTATGAACTACTATCTAGGTGTGGACCTTGGCGGTACCGATATTAAAATCGGTATCACCGGCAATAGGGGAGATATTCACACAAAGCAATCGTTTCCAACAAACGCAGAATCAGATGCGGATACTCTTGTTAACCATTTTGGGAAATGTATTCAAAAGGTTATAAAAATAAGCGGTATTAAAAAGGAGGATATCAAAGGAGTAGGTATTGGATCACCCGGACTGGTAAATCCTGAAACCGGCCAGGTAAAATATGTCGTAAATATACAAACACTGAATGACTGTTATCTTGCTCCGGCAATAGAGAAGATAATTGGAATCCCTGTATTTATCGACAATGACGCTAATGCGATGACTTTAGGTGAATTCCATTTTGGCGCAGCATTGGGGTATAAAAATATTATTGCAATGACCGTGGGAACCGGCATTGGAGGCGGGCTTATTTTCAATGGTCAATTGTACCGCGGCTCCACCTTTTCAGCGGGGGAACTTGGCCATATCACTATTGAAAGCAATGGAATACAATGTAACTGCGGCAATTATGGCTGCGTTGAGCGCTATGTTGGAAGGGAAGGTATTGTAAACAGGTTTAACACCTATTTAAAGCAAAAAAAGATGAAAAGCACTATCAACAAGTTCCTTGACAACGGCGAAATAACACCAAAGGCAATTTCAATGGCAGCGAGGGCCGGTGATAAGCTGTCCAACCTTGTTATGAAAGAAACAGGCACATACCTTGGAATTGCCCTTGCATCCTATGTGAATATCCTCAATCCGGAAATTATTGTCATTGGAGGCGGGATAGCTAATGCGGGCGACCTTTTGCTGAAACCTGCGAAAAAAGAGATGATGAAACGTGCATACCCGCTTCCTGCACGTAAAGTTAAAATCGTTCGGGCAAAATTACGTAATGACGCGGGCATTATTGGCTCTGCTTCTATTGCGGTTAATTCGTTAAAATAAATTTGATATTAGCATTAGTTTATAATATGTTATTTAAAAAAATTATAGTGTCGTCGCGAACCCGCTGAAGCGGGATCCTCGCAATGACATTCTTATTAATTTTTACTTTAGATAAGAATGTGTCAATGATTTCTGCAGAACAATCAAGAATCAATCAACTCCGTTCACTGATAAGAAAATACGACGCCTCATATTACGGCAGAGGCGAATCTCTTATTTCGGATAAAGAGTATGACGAACTTTATCATGAACTCGTAGAACTTGAAAAGAAGTACCCTGCTTATATAACACCCGACTCACCTACTCAACGCATAGGAAATGACCTGACAAAAGAATTTGCAAAAGTAGAACACAGCGTTCCTATGATGAGTATAGAAAACACCTATTCAGAGGAAGAGCTTAACCAGTGGATCGAGCGTACACAAAAAAATGTCGGCTCAAAGAATATCGCATTTATTGGTGAGCTGAAAATTGACGGCGTAGCGTGTGCTGTCATTTATCGCAATGGGAAGCTTACCCAGGCTATTACCCGCGGAAACGGCGCTACCGGCGATGACATAACCGCCAATGTCCGCGCCATACGCTCCCTGCCTCTTGCAGTTGACTTGAGGGAACCTTTTGAGATCCGCGGCGAAATATACATGAGTTTTGATAACTTCCGGTCGCTCAATGAAACACTTATTGAAAACGGCCGGCAGCCGATGCAGAACCCCCGCAATACGACAGCCGGAACGGTTAAGCTCCTGGATCCTAAAGAAGTTGCAAAAAGAAACCTCAGTTTCTCAGCACATTTTTTACTTTCAAACTCATATACAAATAAACATGGCGACAACTTGTCCCTGCTGGCAGAACTTGGTATTCCAACGGTTATTCACTCACGGCCACTTCAGAGTACTGAAGATATTATACAATTTTGTAACGAATGGAAAGATAAGAAGAATGGGCTTTCCTATCCGGTAGATGGAATTGTACTTAAAGTCAATAGTATTCCTCAACAAAAAGAGCTTGGAGAAACCGCCAAGAGTCCGCGATGGATTATTGCATACAAATATCAGCCGGAAACAGCAAAGACTGAGGTATTATCAATAGATGCGCAGGTAGGAAGAACCGGCGTAATAACCCCGGTCGCCCGCCTCAAACCCGTTCCGCTCAGCGGCTCCACCGTTCGAAATGCCACGCTCCATAATTACGATGAAATCGTGCGGCTCAATATCAATGTTGGCGATACCGTTGAAATCGAAAAGAGCGGCGAGATAATCCCAAAGGTAATACGGGTAGTTTCGAAAGCAGGCCAAAAGGAGCCGTTCAAACCGCCTGATGAATGTCCCTCATGCAAATCATCGTTGGTTCGTATTGAAGGTGAAGTTGCACTGCGGTGTATAAACACCTCGTGTCCGGCGCAGATTTTTGCTTCGCTGAATCACTTTGTGTCCCGTGAAGCTATGAACATCGAGGGCTTTGGCCCTGCCCTTATCGAGCAGCTTATTAATAAAGAGGTCGTCTCAAACCCTTCTGACCTTTTCACACTCACTGTAGAGGTACTTGCCGATCTGGAAAGAATGGGAACAAAATCGGCAACCAATATTGTCAGCGCTATTGACAAAGCAAAAAATAATCCCCTGCACAGGATGATTCACGGCCTCGGCATACGAATGATAGGCGCCCAGGCTGCAAAGATACTTGCATCATCTGTCAATGATATCTCAGACTTACAGCAAATGGATACAGAGGAACTTGCCCGACTCGACACCATAGGCCCGAACATGGCAGAAAGTATCCGCATGTATTTCCAGCAGGACAAGAACATAGACCTTATTAACCGCCTTCGGGCCACCGGTGTTAACTGCAAAGGGGAAAAACCACAGAAACCGGACACGCCACGGCCCTTATCGGGTAAAACATTTGTGCTTACCGGATCACTGGATAATTTCACCCGCGATGAAGCCCGCGATCATATTGAAAGACTGGGCGGCAAAGTCTCCTCTTCGGTGAGTAAAAAAACATTCGCTGTGATTGCAGGAAAAGAGCCCGGCTCAAAATTTACAAAAGCCAAACAACTGGGGATAAAAATTTTAAGCGAAAAGGAATTATTAGAGTTATAAAAAAAACAATCTCTCTCTCTAACCCAGCACAGCTGGATAAGAACCTTCACGAATAAATTTTCTACGAAAAAACGTAGATAATTCATTCTAAGGTTCTAAGATTTACACAACTTACGTATTCTTCCAATAATCCTCATGATCTATAAAAGGAAAAAGTTTCTCCCGTGAAACCTTATTTTTAAAGAGCTTCCGAAGAGACCTGTCCCTGATAAGACGGACACGCTCACGGGTCAAATGGAGTTCATTACCGATTTCTTCGAGGGTAAATTGATGGGAAAAATTAAGGCCATAGTACATGCGGAGTATACGTTCTTCTCTACTGGTTATATTCTGCATTACATTCTCTAAAATTTTTGCAAGTTCCTTACGCTCACTCTCTTCATCCTGATTTGGTTTCTCCCCCAGTACATCCTGAAGTGTCTTTACATTATCTTCGTTTTGATTATCACCGGAAATAGGTGAATCAAGAGATACTCCTCTGGTTTTATCCATGACCTCCACAATTTCCTGCTCATGCTCCTTAAATTCATTCATCATGATGGTTTTATTGTAATTGCCTTTATTTGCTTCAAGAGCTTTTTTAAATTTGTTAACCAGTGCTATTTTATTTAACGGAATTCGAACAGTGCCTGCCTGTTCAAAAATGGCTTTTTGGATTGATTGACGAATCCACCAGACGGCATAGGAGATAAATTTAACTTTCTTTCTTATGTCAAAGCGTTTTGCCGCTTTCAGAAGGCCGATATTCCCTTCATTTATAAGCTCCAGGTAACTTAGTCCGCGTCCCCTGTAACGGCGGGCAACACTTACTACAAAACGGAGATTGCAGGTAACAAGCCTATTAGACGCATTGACATCGCCACGCTGAACAAACTTTACCAGTTTCCGTTCCTCACTGTCAGTAAGAACTTTATACCTGTTGATGTCCCGGAAATAGAGCTCTTCTGATTTTGTTTGCATACGCTAAAAAGTGTTAGAGTAAAATTTGTTATTTAACCGCTTTAAGTTGTTAAAAAACCACTAATGTCTCTTTATTTACACATACCTCTGATTTAATAGTACTTTAGAAAGTTTATTTTTTCAAGATATGAAACGGATATAAATTCAGTCCCTCGCAATAATTAATATAGATTAAATCCAGTATCAATCTGTAGCTTCAATTGTTATAAATTCCCTCCAATTTATCATTGGTTATGGGTATATTCCCGTGATGGCCTGCTAATTACAACCACACCTGAATCGGTTACAAAAAAACGCTCTCTATCTTTTTCCAGGTCAAATCCAATTTTATCACCCGGGTCAATTCTTACATATTTATCAATAATGGCTCTTTTTATTTTAGCTTTAGATCCGATCTCCACATCAGAGAAAATAATTGAATCTTCGACAGTGGCAAAACTGTGCACTCTTACTCCACGGGAAAGCACGGATCTGATTACTTTACCGCCGCTGATAATACAGCCTCCGGGTATTATTGAGTCAAGTGCGACACCGATACGTTTCTCACGGCCCTCTCCGGAAAAAACAAACTTTGCAGGTGCTGTTTGCCTCGGAGCTGTTCGAATCGGCCAGCTTTCGTTATACAAATTCATCTCCGGGATAACATCCCGAAGGGACATATTAGCTTTATGATACGCATCAATTGTTCCTACATCTTCCCAGTATTTTTTCTGCATCGGGCTTTCACCCGGAACCCTGTTCTCGGAAAAATCGTACACATAAACAGGATAATTAGGGAAAACAGCGGGGATAATATCCCGGCCAAAATCATGTGATGATTTTTTATTAGAAGAATCGTTATAAAGCTCTCGTATTAAAATGTTCTTATTGAAAACGTAATTTCCCATTGAAACCAGTGCCATATCCGGCCTGCCAGGTATGGAAGTCGGATTTTTCGGCTTTTCCTGGAAGCCGATTACGCGCCTGTTGCTGTCAACTTCAACGATACCATATTTTCCTGCCGCTTCTTCGAGAGGTTTCGGTATAACAGAGATAGTTGCCACTGCGCCGGTGCTGCGGTGAAAGAGGAGCATTTGAGCCACATCCATATTATAAATATGATCACCCCCAAATATGGCAACATAATCGGGATTCTCATCTTCAATGAGATTGATATTCTGAAAAATTGCATCTGCCGTGCCTTCGTACCACCGTTTTCCTGTCATCATCTGTGCAGGAACCGGGTCTATATATTGACCAAGCATACCATTAAGGTTCCAGCCGGTGGAGAGATGTTTAATTAGAGAATTTGATTTAAACTGGGTCAAAACCTTTATTTTGAAAATCCCGGAGTTTATTAAATTACTCAGGGCAAAATCAATAATCCGGTATTTGCCCCCGAAGGGAACTGCCGGTTTTGCCCTCTCCTTTGTAAGCGGATAAAGACGGGAGCCTTCTCCCCCGGCTAACACCATGGCAAGTACGTTAGGATAACCTATTGAAGAACGGAATGTATCCATTTTTTAATACTATCTTGGGTAAAAACGTTAAGAGAATAAAGCGGGATTTTATGGTTATATCACTGTATCGTAAATCAAATTGTTATTACTGACACGTGCATTATTCTATATTTTACACCAGTTCGCAATATTCAAAATAGTATATACTATTAAATTCCGGCATAATAAATTTAAAAATATCATATTACACCTTGCACTATACAAACGCTATTTTTATA
>JAUXBV010000504.1 GCA_030619215.1 Fibrobacterota bacterium
CCACACTTCTCATAACTAATTGAATTATATATATATTATTTATTTTACTAATATAAGCAATTCGCAATATAATACCGCGCCACAGACTAACTACTATGAGTGGCGTTTCAACCTGAATAAATTTCCCGTCCGTTGCAGCGGTACACGCGTAGAAGTTTCCCTGCTCGGCCAACTCATACTGATTCCACGCGCTCTCCGAAAAGCTAAATTTTATCTTCCGGGCTGAGACAATATTAAAGGAACAGCTGGGTACACTTTTTAAGGCGATTCGCCTTAAGTTATTTTATACGCATGCCGAAAATACGCTTACATTCAGTTGATCACCGTTGTGGCCACAGGAACAATTAAACGATAGTCTGATTTCATACCTTCACAGCTTACTGTCTTTGCCGCATAAGTTAAGTGAAAGCCATGCCACCTGGTTTTGATGAAGGTGCCACATGGAAATAATTTAAAATTGTGAATGGGCATCTTTACTCAATTAACACAGGCAAACGGATTCAGTTTGCAAAGGGTTTTAAATGTTAAGAGGCGGTATTATCGGGTTTGGGCGTATGGGTCTCACCCACTATTCAATATTGAACAACCATCCTGAGGTAAATTTCGTTGCTGTGTGTGACTCTTCATCTTTTATGTTGAGGAACCTCCGCAAACACATGAAGGTTGAGACTTTCGAAGATTACCGCAAGATGATTGACAAGATGAACCTCGACTTTGTCATCATCGCAACACCAACAATTTATCACGCAGAAGCTATCAAATATGCTATCGATAATAATGTTCATATCTTCGTAGAAAAGCCGTTCACTCTCAATCCCGAGGAAGGGCGAGAGATAGTTGATATGCTCAAGGGGAAAAATCTGGCGAACCAGGTTGGTTACGTAATCCGGTTCAGTGATGTTTTCCTGAAGGTAAAAGAGTACCTAAATTCGAAGCTCATTGATGAACCACTCTCTTTTAAAATGGAAATGTACGGACCGACAATTTTAAAGGGCAGCAAAAGCAGCTGGCGAGCAACAAGAGAATCTGGAGGCGGTTGTCTATATGATTTTGCCTCTCATAGCGTTGATATGATCAGTTACCTTATGGGGCCTCCAAAATCAGTCACCGGCAGTGTGCTTAAATCTATTTATTCATCCAAAGTAGAAGACGCCGTCTATTCAACTTTTATCCATGGAAACAATCTCAGTGGTAACCTGATGGCTAACTGGAGCGACGCCTCTTTCCGCAAGCCTAGCTTCAAGATGGAAATCTTCGGGAAGGGCGGAAAGATTATAGCTGATATGCATGCAATAAAGCTTTTCCTTAAAGACAAAACTGAAAATAGTACATTTACAAAAGGATGGAATACGATTTACGTAACAGATTTCGGAAAACCTGTTCGTTTTTATGTCAGAGGCGGAGAATTCACCAGCCAGCTTGATTACTTTATTGATTGCGTTTCAAAAGGAGTGCAAGGCGATATTTGCAACTTCAAAGACGGGTTAACAACCGATACCATCATGGACAGGATTTTCAAAGACGCTTCCGACCGGAGTGAGCTAAATGGATAGAATTATTTTCGGCGACAACCAGTTTTTCGGCATTAACCATATGTCCGAGGAAAAAGCACAGGCCCAGTCAGAGCACTTCAAGGATTTAAGTGCAATCATCCAGGTTATCGATACAGCCTATGATGCGGGCATCCACGCATTCATGTTCAATACCCATGAGAGGGTTGCCGAGATATGTGACCATTTCCGGGCGCACCCGGATCGCTATTCCGACCTCAGGCTCTACCCTTCCCTTCCTTATGCACATAAATATGCAAACAGCGTCAATGAAAAAGGCATTGTAGGTACACTTAAGGACGTTATATTTCCCGGGAGTTCTGCGGGAGAAATATTTGGTGCTATTGTACGAGGTGGCAAGAGCATAATAAAACAGGACATGATTGAAACGATGAAACTCCTTATCGACATTGAGCTAAGGATGTTTCGCGATCTGAATATAAAGGCTGTTTTTCTGCAGAACATCGTTACTGACTTGATGCTCGGACTGGGGATAAAAGAAATCTTTATTGAATTTACGGGATACATAAAGGACAAGTATGGGGTGGAACCGGGCTTTAACAGCATGAATATGCCCCGCCTTGTTGATTTTCTTCTGGAGTGCGGAATTGAAAACCCTCTTGTCTGTTCGTCGGTTAACAAGATTGGATATTTAATGAATCCCGATAAAAGCTCTTATGAAGATACGATCAATACGAAGCCGTTTCGCCCCATGGCTATGTCGATTTTAGCCTCAGGCGCCGTATCTCCGCGCGAGGCGATAGACTACGTGGTTGGCCAGAAGAATATCCGCTCAATCGTCTTTGGCGCTTCGTCCCGTGCCCATATTGTTCAAACCAGGGAAATGATTGAACAGGCATGGGAACTAAGCGCAAAAAAAGCAGCGGAATAACAAGAGATAGCCACGATGTGTTCCGGCAATGCAAGTCGCGTAGATAGAATTTGTGATATCCCCGTCCATTCGTTGCCGCACGAGGAAATTTTGGCTGAAATGGACCGTAATATACAGGGTCCACGCAAGCGGATGTATATCTCCATCACCAATACCGAGTCTATGTACCACGCTCGCCGTATTTCTGACCACTATAACTACATCGAAAATGCACGTTTCTCTCTATGTGATGGAATGGGGGTCATTATAGGAGCCCGGTTGCAGGGTAAGAATGTTAAGCGTTTTAACGGGCCGACTCTAATGCTCAAGAGTTGTGAATACGGTGTTCAGCGGAATTGGAGGCACTTCTTTTGCGGAGGTAAAGAAGGAGTGGCAGATCTTTTAAGCGAAAAACTCAAGCAGCAATTCCCCGACATGATCACTGCCGGAACATTTTGTCCACCTTTCCGGGAGATGACGCCTGATGAAGAAGCGGATCTCATCCAGCAGATAAATGACGCTCGTCCCGATATCCTGTGGGTAGGGCTGGGACTTCTCAAGCAGGAAGCGTGGATCCGCCGGTATATCGATAAGCTTGATGTGCCCTGGATGGTTGGTGTGGGCGCTGCTTTTGATTTTCACGCAGGCACTGCCCGCTGGGCACCCGCATGGGTTCGTAACATTGGACTGGAATGGCTCTACCGCCTCTGCTTTGAACCGCGGATGTTAAAACGCAATATCTGGAGCTTTATATTTCTTTTTGAGGTGGTACTGGAAAGCATCCTCGGCAAAGCACCGATTATCGGGCGGCGTTAGCCCGACTTTCGCAACTCAGCACCCGCAAAAAGTCATCTAACCCACTGATTTCATTAACCTCGGCCCTGTTGCAAACTAATTATAGTTAAGGATATATTCCGGAACACTGCTGTCCCGTTAACATAACCGTAACTCTCGATAAGGTCCTGATTCTGCGAATCCCTGCATGATCGCAGTCATGGCAGACATGAAACCCGGTAAAACTTTAATCGAAGTAATCCCTTCTCCTTTATGCCCGGCGATTAATCGGGTGCTCCGGGAGAAGGCCAGGATGAGGGAATAAATAAAA
>JAUXBV010000217.1 GCA_030619215.1 Fibrobacterota bacterium
AATTGCCGGTACATGATATATGGCCCGCCCTGTGCGGAAAACTCAAAAAAAGCGATCGGCACAAAAGTAAGGCGCAGTAACAGAAGATCATCGGTGGGCGTCCACTCATTCTTTATACCCATCTCTATCTTTGTACTCTCCCAAAATATCCCCTCTTTTTTTACAAGAGGAAAACGGTATTTTAAACTGCTGTTGAGGATCACACCCAGAGGATTAACACTGCCACCTATACTTTGAGTAAAATAGAGGCCCTTTTCAGTTGGCTGGGATTGAAGGTATGAGAAAAATATAAACAGTAAAAGAATACTAATTTTAAACATATTATCTATCCTTTTCTATTAAGTCCGGTTTTACTGAATCACTCTTCATATTACCCTTTGTTATTGCGCTGCCAAAGTAATGACAACCAGTATAAATCCTTACCAATGTAAATCTTGCTATTCGGATATGTAATTTTGTAAATCGCTTTTATAGAAAATCAATTTTTCCAAGCCTTAACAAACAATATAATAAATAAATGAAATTATAAATATGTTTTATTAATTTGACTTATCAATCAAATCATTAAGATCTCTCTTTACTTCTTCAAAAATCTCATCTACTGGCTTTTCACCCTGCAGGAGTCTGATTCGTTTTGGTTGGGCTGAAGCTAAGGCGAGGTATCCTTCGCGGATTTTCTGATGGAACTCTCTTGGGTTTTTTTCAAGCCTGTCAGGCGCTTTACCGGTTTTTTTCAATCTTTCAAATGCACATTCAACACTGATATCAAAGATAAATGTTTTTGAAGGGGTAAGGCCTCCGGTTGCGAACTGGTTCAACTGTTTCAACAGGTTAAGCGGGTATCCCCTGCCAAAGCCCTGGTAGGCAAAAGTTGCTTCCTGATACCGGTCACAGAGAACAGTGGTACCCTTTTCCAGGGCAGGGCGGATCTTTTCTTCAACATGTTGCGCCCTTGATGAAAGGTATAAAAGAAGCTCACAGGAATTTTTCATTTCACTGTTTTGGGGGGATAAAATCAGCTCCCGGATCTTCTCTGCCAGGAGGGTTCCGCCGGGTTCACGGGTGAGAATGAAGGGAATGCTTTTCTCTTTAAGATACTCAGCGGCTTTTGCGATCTGGGTGCTTTTACCGCAGCCGTCTATTCCTTCAAAGGTTACGAATATGCCCTTTTTCATTGCGCACCGCAACACTTCTTATATTTCTTACCGCTGCCGCAGGGGCAGGGATCGTTTCTGCCGACTTTCTGCACGACCCGGACAGGCTGCGGCTTTTCTCCCCTGCCTGCACCGGCCCTGTTTGTTACCAGCTGCCGCTGCCTTTGTTGCTCCTGAGGCTTAGGTGCTTCTGATGTTGAAAACACATCAAAGTCACTGTGGACAGTCCTGGAACGGTCAACCCCCATACGGTCCTTACGCTCAACCGCCTCCAGTCTGAAGATATAAGCGGTTACCTCTCTTGCTATATTACTGCGCAACTCCTCAAATGCCTTAAGACCCTCTTTCTGGTATTCGTAAAGGGGATTCTTCTGGCCGAATGCCCTGTACTGCACTCCGCTCTTGAGGTGATCCATTTCATACAGGTGATCCTTCCATAGATTATCAACCACCATGAGAAACACACCTGCTTCAAATTGGCGCATCATTTCAGCACCAAAACGCTGCTCCTTCTCTTCGTATCGTGCTTTTACCTCTTTCCAAATATCATCAAACAAAGTATTCTGGGTCTTATTGTTAAGTTCATCGTCCGGTACCCGGTATGTTACCCCGCATGATGTTTGCAGCTCGTCGTACAATCCTTTCATGTCCCATGTCTCGGGATATTTACCATCCGCAGCGTATTTAAAAATTATGTCCTCGACAAATGCGGCTGTCTGCTCCAGAATCGGTTCCCGTACATTTTCCTCTTTCAGGAAACGCCGGCGCAGGGCATAAATCTCCATACGTTGCAGGTTCATGACATCATCATAATCTTTCAGGTGCTTCCGGATCTCAAAGTTTCTCCCTTCAACACGCTTCTGGGCATTACCGATCGCGCGGTTAACAAGCGGGTGAGAAATCACTTCACCCTCCTCTGCCCCTAGTTTGTCCATGATACCCGCAATACGCTCGGAGCCGAAGATACGCATCAGATCGTCATCCAGGCTGAGGAAAAATTTTGAAGAGCCGGGGTCGCCCTGTCTTCCCGAACGTCCACGGAGCTGATTATCAATACGGCGGCTTTCGTGCCGCTCAGTACCTATGATGTGGAGGCCTCCCGCTTCAACTACCCTAACATGATCCTCCGAAGTTTTCCTATACATGTCGGAAAAACGTTTTCGCAGCTCTTCCTGGGTATACTCTTCCGGGTCTTCATCATTCATCAACAACTCGTTTCTGGAAAGAACCTCAAAGTTACCGCCAAGGACAATATCAGTACCACGGCCCGCCATGTTAGTTGCAATGGTCACCGCGCCGGAGTGTCCTGCCTGGGCAACGATCATCGCTTCCTTTTCATGCTGTTTGGCGTTAAGAACCTCATGCTTTATTCCCGCCCTGGTCAGCAATTTACTGAGAAGCTCGGATTTCTCAATTGAAGTGGTACCCACAAGACACGGGCATCCTTTTTCCACCATAGCCCGAATATCCTCAACTACCGCATTATATTTCTCCCGCGGGGTCTTATAAATCTCATCATTATGGTCTTCGCGAATCATGGGGCGGTTGGTGGGAACCTGCACAACGTCAAGCTTATAAATATCAAGGAACTCCTTTGCCTCGGTTGCGGCTGTACCGGTCATACCAGAGCATTTGTCATACATCTTAAAGAAATTCTGGAAAGTGATCGTGGCAAGGGTCTGGTTCTCACCGGCGACCTTGACCCCTTCCTTCGCCTCCAAAGCCTGGTGAAGCCCCTCGGAGTATCGCCTGCCGTGAAGAATACGGCCCGTGAACTCATCGACAATGAGTATCTGCCCTTCCTGAACAACATAGTCCACGTCCCGGGCAAACAGTGAATAAGCCCGCAAAAGCTGGCTGGTACTGTGGATCCGCTCGGAGCGCGCAGCGTATTCCCTGTGAGCCTCTTCACGCTTTAAGGACTTTTCAGTGGGGCTGAGCGAATCATCTTTATCTATCTTTCCAATGATTTCCGAGAGGTCGGGGACAATGAAAAAATCGGGATTGCCGCCGCTGATTAACTCGCGTCCCTTCTCCGTCATTTCCGCACTGTGTCCGGATTCGTCAATGGTATAATAGAGGTCTTCGTCCAGCTCATGAAGCTTTTTTTCGCGAAGGTAATCGGTTTCCACCATTTTCATGATTTTGCCAACGCCCTGCTCCTTGAGAAGCTTCGATAGTTTTTTATTCTTCGGCGCGCCGTGCTTAACCATGAGCAGTAATTTCCCTGCCTCATAATGCTTTTCCTCATCATCAAGCATCGGTTCAATTTCCGAAGCTACTTTGACGATCAACTTACTCTGGACACTGACCACTTTGGTAATCCGCGGTTTTAACTCTTCGTATTCCTCGTTTGTCTTGGTCACCGGGCCGGAAATAATAAGGGGCGTTCTTGCTTCGTCAACCAATATATTGTCAACCTCGTCAATAATCGCGTAATTCAGCTCCCGCAGTACACACCCTTCGGAGGAGCTGGCCATATTATCACGGAGGTAATCAAAGCCGAACTCATTGTTCGTCCCGTAGGTAATATCACATCCATACGCCTCCCGACGCTCCTCAGAGCCGGGTTCGGTAATATCCAAACATCCCACGGTCAGCTTAAGAAACTTGAATATCTTTCCCATCCACTCGCTGTCACGTTTGGCAAGATAGTCATTCACCGTAATGGCATGGACGCCTTTTCCGCTCAGAGCATTGAGATACGCAGCCAGCACCGCAACCTGTGTCTTTCCTTCACCGGTTTTCATCTCCGCGATCTTTCCCTCGTGCAGCACAACCCCCGCCACTACCTGCACGTCAAAGTGGGCCATGAAGGGGATTTCCTCATTGGTAAACGGGTCAACGACCGTCTTCCTTTCACCCAGGACACGATGCGTTGCCTCACGCACCACAGAAAATGCCTCGGGTAGAATATCATCCAGCGATTCACCCTCTTTCAGCCGGTTTTTAAACTCGTCGGTTTTAGCCTTAAGCTGCTCATCCGACAACTCACTCACTGCGGAGTAAAAAGATTTTACCTTCTCCAGGACCGGTTCAAGCCGCCGAACGTCTTTATCCTGCTTGGAGCCGAATACCTTGCCTAATACATTTGTTATGTTCATAATATTTTCTCAAATAAAATTGCTGATTATCCAAATAAATGTCTCATTTTTTAATTTGAAAAATAACTCTTCTCTTTATTCACTAAAAAATAATTACTATTACCGTGATTACTAAATATTAAGTTTAATTTTATCTTAAGGCATTTTATTTTTTATTTAAGAGTGTGGTTCAAGCGGGATTTTCTACACTCCTTTTTCCCTATCATTTTAAAAAAAAATGAAAAAACTATTGACTCTGTACTTAGGTACAGGATTTATATTCGGAGCATAGAGCAATATTTGTGGAAAAATTAACAATTGGATTGTTTGCAAAAAAAGCCGGTGTGAAATAAATCACCCTGAAAAAAGGTGATGTCTTTCTGACGTCCGCCGTGTTGCGGACAAAGCAAAGATAATGCTTTAAATATTATTAAGGAGGAGCACTTTTATGACACAAAGAATACAAATACTACTTAGTGTTTTCATCTGTTTTACTTCATTGTTTGCGGAAGATATTACTAAAGTTCTGCAAAATGGATTAAATGGCTATACAGGCTGCACGGATTCATACTTGTATAGTATCGGTGCAATTCCTTCGTCAGTTAATATGAACTTTGGCGATGATGAATTACTAAAAACAGCTAATTGACCCGGTTGACAGAAAATCGATACCCGGGTGGTAATAAAATTCGATTTAACTTCTGAAATTCCTCAAAACATAACTATCAAGAACGCGATTCTTTCACTTTTTTTCCAAGAAGGTACTGTAGGTGTGGAGTTTACCTTTGCTTACAAACTCATTAAAGAATGGGATGAGTCCTCTGTAACCTGGTTAAATAGTGACGCAAATACTCTTTGGGATAGCGCAGGAGGCAATTTTGACATTCATACAGAGACTAAAACTACTTATGCGGCAGAAATGTCCTGGGAAAACTATGATGTTACGGAAATTGTAAAGGATTTTGTTTCAGGTACACCAAATAATGGATTTATCGTCTTTCCGGACATAAAGGATGGCAATGACGGAAGGATATACCCTTCTTCAGAATATTCTGCCGAAGATAGTTTAAGGCCAAAATTGACAATTACCTATGAAAATACTGCAATTAATTACAGCAATAAGGGAATTGAAGGAATAAAAAATATTGTAATAAATAAGAATGGCTCTATTATAAAACTTTTTATCCCATTTGAGAATTCCTATCATATCGGGTTTTATAATGCTTCCGGTAATACTTTGGAAATTTTAAATGGCAGAGGAAAGCAATGGCACTCAATTAATAGTGAATCGCTTTCAAACGGGATATATTTCATCCGTATTTTCTCAGGTAAAAAGAATCTTTCAGGTAAATATTTACACATTGAGTAAAATTTGTTTTTTATCGGGATTTTTATGCCAGACATTAAGTTTTAATTCTATTTCACGCTTCATATCATTAATATAAAAACAAACTCGTAAAAAGACAGGGGTGTTTCTGGATTTATTCCTTTATTCTGAAATATTTTTGAACTCTCCAACTATCCCTTATCGACTGGATAACAGTATGTTAAGCAAAAAGCCTATTTCCATAGTCTTCCGCTTAACGCACTGTGATAATGTTTGAGTTTTTTATACTTTGTTTGTGTTGACATAAAGTTTAACTCATAAACATCAAAAAATTTTACATCTTAATAATGCCATTATTCTTTACTTTGAACTTATGCATGCTCTGAACAGACCTTCTTACCTTGCTTTATTGAACAGGGCACTTGCGATGTTTTAGGGGAAAGAATTACCACAGAGCAATAAGGTTGGAGTCCTAAAGGATTAAAATAATGGAGTATACGAGTAATGGAGTTATGGGAAATTTCATTTTAAAAATTTTGAGTATTGAAGACATATTTATCTCACTATAACAGCTTTTCTTATTAAACAATTTTCCCCTACAGAAAGCTTTACATAATAAACCCCCGAACCAAACCTCTCTGAATCACACTTAAC
>JAUXBV010000560.1 GCA_030619215.1 Fibrobacterota bacterium
AAGTTAAATTTTATCGGGCATTCACACTGGCCTTTTATCATGACGCAGGAGGATGATGAGATCGTTCACTGTGATGATGATGAAGTTACCATTAAGGATGAGTGTTATTATCTGATTAATGTCGGCAGTGTTGGACAACCGCGCAATCACGATCCCCGATCAAATTATCTTATTTACGATACCGACGAATCAAAGGCCTTCCTGGTAAATGTTGAATATGATTATACAATTACCCAGCAAAAGGTATTCGAAAACAATCTCCCCATTTTTTTAGCAGAGCGCCTGTCCCAAGGCAGGTAGCAGAGTGCCCGATTTGAGAGAAATTCTTGAAAAAGAATTATTCCCCTTTGTTGAAAAGCCGATGCGGTATATCGGGAATGAACTGAATTGTATCAGAAAAGATCTCAATACTGTTTCTATCCACGGTGTTTTATGCTTCCCTGAGATATATGACATTGGAATGTCCCATTACGGTTCGCAGATTCTGTACCATATTGTTAATAAGAACGGGAAGTGGGCTTTATCAAGATGCTACCATCCCTGGCTCGATGCTGAAAAAATAATGAGGGAAAATCATATTCCTCTCTATTCTCTTGAATATTTTACTCCTGTTTCCAATGCTGACTGGCTGGGTTTCAGTATTCAGCATGAGTTGCAATATACCATTCTTGTCAACATGCTTGACCTGGCCGGCCTGCCCAAACTGAGTTCGGAACGGAGTGAGGATGATCCGATTGTTATTGCAGGCGGCCCCTGTATGGGAAACCCGGAGCCTATTGCCGATTTTGTGGATGCCTGTGTTATCGGTGATGGAGAGGAAGCTATTGTTTCCCTGTGTGGGACTCTTGACAGGTTAAAACGCGAAAAAGCATCGAGGCAGGATAAAATTGAAGCCATGGCTGAAATTGACGGGGTGTATGTCCCACAATTTTACCCTGTATCAAAAAGAGGTTTATTTGTAATACCTGAGATAAAGGAAGAAAGAGCGCGTGTAAAAGCAGCAAAAATAACGCAGCTTTTTGATGAGAATATTCCTGAGAGGTGCCTTGTCCCGCTGGTTGATGTTGTGCACCACAGGCTTGCTGTTGAGGTAATGAGGGGATGCACGCGAAGCTGCCGGTTCTGCGCAGCGGGATTTTATTACCGGCCGGTAAGGGAACGCAGTGTATCTTCGATAACGAGCCAGATTAAAGAAGGATTGGAATCAACAGGATGGGAGGATATCGGGCTCCTTTCTTTGTCTACCGCAGATTATTCCTGTTTTGGTGATGTGATGCATGAGTTGAGTATGTTGCGGCAGGAGCTTTATATGAGAGTATCGCTTCCCTCAACACGCATCGATGCATTAGCGGATAATCAATTGCAGATGCTTAATACAATTTCTCCGGCAACTTCATTTACCATTGCGCCTGAGGCAGGAAGCCAGCGTTTACGGAATGTAATTAATAAGGATTTTTCTGAAGATGTAATTATCAGCACCGTGAATGCTCTTTTGAAATATAACATTCAAACTCTGAAGCTCTACTTCATGATAGGCCTGCCTACTGAAACAGAAGATGATATACGGGCCATTATAGCCCTTGTTTTAAAAATATCTGATATTGTAAAATCAAAATCCAGAAAGCGTAGCATAAATGTTTCAATTTCACCATTTTCTCCCAAAGCAAATACGCCTTTTCAGTGGGAAGCAATGGATAGTATAGAGGCGCTTCTCAAAAAGGGAAAGACAATAAAAGCCGGATTAAAATCAAAACGAAATGTAAATGTGTCATACCGGGACCCGCGTATGACCTTTATCGAATCAATGCTTGCACGTGGAGACAGGAGCCTTTCTGCTGTTATAGTAAAAGCATGGGAAAGGGGCGCGAAATTTGACGGGTGGGATGAACAGTTCAATATCGAGTATTGGAAAGAAGCTGCCCATGAATCCGGAGTTTCTCTTGATCAGTTTGTTCAGGAAATACCGGTAGAGCAGGAACTGCCCTGGTCTGTGATTAATACCGGAGTCAGAAAAGAGTTTTTAATTAATGAGAGAAAAAAGTCATTGGAAGGTATAACGACAGCAGACTGTCGGCATGATACCTGTGTTAACTGCGGCGTATGCGATAAATATTCCCGGTTTATAATTGACAAGCCAGATAAGGCAGCGCCGGAAACCGGCGGCGGGAAAAAGATCGATAAACCTGAAAATAACAAAGCCGTTGAAAAATTCTTATACCGCATTGAATATTCAAAAGGGTTTAATGTTCGCTTTTTATCCCACCGGAATATAATGAATATTTTCCAGAGAGCATTCAGGATGGAACATATTCCTGTTGCCTATTCTCAAGGTTTTCGCCCCCGCCCGAATTTTGCTTTTGGGCCGCCGCTACCGGTGGGAATAATGGGAGATTCTGAATTCTTTGATGTTGTGACTACTGAACCTGATGCACTGGATTATAAATCTGTTAACACTAAACTGCCTGAGGGGCTCAGTATAAAAAAAAGCGGTTTGCTTGAAAAAAAACCTTTGTCTCTATTTGAGGCAATTGTAGCATCGAGATACGCTTTTATACCGGTTGACCCAATTAGCACCGGTAAACTTTCTGAAGCTGTTAACAATTTAAACTCTAAGGAATCAATAGAAATAACAGTTGACAAAAAAGACAAGAATGTCAAAATCGATCTAAAACCTCTTATTCATGAACTAAAAGTTAAGGAAAATAACAATGCAGGCTGTATTGAAGCAGTATTATCAAACCGGCCTTCAAAGACCTGCCGCCCTTTGGATCTGATAGCATGTCTTTTCCCGGAAAAAGGGACTGCTGGTTTTTTAATAACAAGGGTTGACTGTTTAAAAGAGGATAATGGTGTGTTGGCAAAGATGGCAATTATAAGTTAAGTA
>JAUXBV010000418.1 GCA_030619215.1 Fibrobacterota bacterium
ATAACGGGTCATCGTTAAAATTACTCCCGATGGTATGATTTCCTTTTTTAGTCAGGGGCTGGTACTGGTGGTAAGCGCTGCCATCCTCGAATTGCGTTGACGCAAGGTCTATAATCCGCTCCCGGGCACAATCAGGTATCATATACACAAGCCCCATCAAATCCTGGTTTGAATCCCGAAAGCCTATTCCACGGCCGATACCCGATTCAAAATAGGAGGCACTTCTTGATATGTTGAAAGTAACCATGCATTGATATTGATTCCATATATTTACCATGCGATCGAGACGCTGGTCATGGCTTTTAATGGAGAAACGGGAAAGCAGGGCATTCCAACATGTTTTCAAATCGATAAAAGCATTATCAACCGCTTGAGCGGTTTTGAATTTCTCTATCATGGCAACTGCCGGGGTTTTATTAACAACACCCGGTTTTTCCCACTTTTTATCGGGAGAGTTTTCTGCATAACCGAGAATAAAAATAACGCTCTTTTTTTCACCTGGCTCAAGGGATACTGCGAGGCTGTGAGATGCAATGGGTGACCAGCCGTCAGCGTGGGAATTATTAGACTTCCCCTCGCATACAACCGCAGGCCGCTCAAACCCGCCTAATGGGCCGAAAAAACTGTCCCGGTCTGTATCATATCCTTCAATCGGAATATTTACTCCGTAGAAAGCATAGTGGTTTCGCCGCTCACGATACTCTGTTTTATGGTAAATTACTGATCCGTCAACCTCAACCTCTCCAGTATTGAGGTTACGCTGGAGGTTGGTACAATCACCCAGGGCATTCCACAAGCAAAACTCAACAAAGGAAAACATTGTAAACTCTTTTTTACCTGATGATACATTCTCAAATGTTAACTTATGTATTTCACAATTGAAACCACGAGGTACGAAAAAAAGTGCCTCCGCTTTCAAACCATTATGCAAACCTTTGATTATCGTATACCCCATTCCGTGACGACAGGAATAGTCATCCAACTCCGTCATGGCCGGTTTAAATGACGGTGACCATATCTCCCCCCTATCGCGGATGTAAAAGCAGCGGCCGCCCATATCCAATGGTATGTTATTATAACGATAGCGTAAAATACGACGAAGCGAAGCATCGCGGTAAAAACAGTAACCTCCGGCAGTATGCGAAATCAGGCTGAAAAAACCTTCGGTTCCAAGATAGTTTATCCAAGGGTAAGGTGTATGGGGAGTGGTTATAACATATTCCCTGTTTTCATCATCAAAGTAACCGAATTTCATTCTGTCAATCCTTCATATAAAGAGCGGATATTTTCATATTTATATTGTATACAACGTCGCTCTTTCAGCTGTAATACTTAATGCGTTAATAAGGCTAAAAAACAATCATCTATTCCAAAAGCTCCTGTACGCCTATACTTACCTTTTTCAGTATCTTCTTTTCATCTTTATCAGTGACCTCAATGAGCATAACATACACGCCATGGCCCACATACCGCCTGTTCTCATTCTGGCCTGACCAGAACACATGAAGCTTCTCATCCTGATTATCTCTTTGAATAACCAGAATACCGTTATCATCACCGATATCGTTACAGGAAGCAATACAATTACCCACAGCATCCAGTATCTTGATAGATGCACTCCTTAAAATGTGCCCTTCGTCCGATTCAGTTTGCGGATCAATGCGAATGTATACCCCTGTATTAAAAGAAATGCTCTCTTCAAGACGGGAAAGTATCTTTGAGGAGAACTTATATTCCTTCGGTACAACTGGCGTTACCGCTTTAATCACGAGGTTATAGGGCTGCGGGTCCACCTCCATGGGCACCTTTTTATTCTTCTCATTGTCCTGTACATTGTTAAGGCCGTCCTCAATATCAGCAGCAGTATTAATCCAGATAGAATCGCCGTTGCTCGGGTATTTCCTTCCGATAATTGTGTCAACCACAACGGTAGCTGAATTACCAGACCAGGTGCTTGACTCAAGAAGAATCCGGTATGTTGTCTGAGCCAGCGTATTGAAGAAAAGGAAGGGCTCATTATGCACATTACTCTCTACATCCTCTGTAAAGGTAATCTCAATCCCGTCCGGTTCTCTGTCATTTGTTCCTGAAATAAGTTCCCCGGCAATATAGTGGGCTGAAGCAATTACCGGTGCAGCTCTATCAATAGCAGAAGCCGATTCTGTACCGCTTACACCGTTATAGGTAATCGCTGCACTCATGGAGCCACCGGTACCGTGACTTTCAAGTACATCCGTATCAAATATGTCGGTCAGCATAACCTGTATTGTTGTGCTGTCAAGGGCTAAATAGGAAATATCAGATTCTGAAGCTGTTGCTGCGTCGCTGCCAAAGGTAACATCAACCTTCTCTATTGCAGCAATGGTAATTTTTTTCTTCAATGTAATCCTAAGCAGCTCAACAATACCATTAGCGTCCAGGTCCCAGTAAGTTGCCGTATCTATGGGTACCGGTTTTGCACGAATCACAATGGGAACCGGCGGATTATACTCATGGGCTTTGTTATTCAGGACATCCTTTACCGGCCCCTGCGCATATATTCTAATACTGTCACCGGCTGCGGGTGCATAATCACCAAGGTCCGGTATGGCAATCGTTATAGTTGACAGGTCACCGCTTCCTGCATTTTCCAGGATAGTACAATTTACCTTGCCACTCGGTTTTACCAGTATAAACGACACACCTGCAGCCTGCGTAATATCCGCAGCCCTGATATCCTCGGACAATTCAAGTACCAGCGTATCATTACCGGGCAAAAACCTCTCATAAAGATAAGCTCTGTTCAGCAGCCTCGGACCTACACTGTCGATAATATCAAATTCAGGTACGGAATCTGATGTACCGCCCTGAAAAAAGGTATGCCAGCACTGTCCTTTACCATTACCCGATGTTTGTATTGACGTGAAAGGCGGAGCAACAAAGATGGTAAGTGTTTTCTTATCTGATGTCAATTTCATGCCGTTGTAATCCTTCAAAAGTTTCTTTCTTTCACCGCTCTTATCCGGCCAGTACAGCACAACGCTGTCCGGAAAGTCATTGAGCGTATCAGTGTAGGTAATAGTCACGGAATCAACAAAACCATCGCCATTATTATCATAGTATGCTGAACGGTTTACCTTTGGCGGAAGAGGTATTGTGCCTGTGTCAACCTCTATGGTTACCCGCTTCTGGTCGCAGGCACAGTCTTCTTCTTCCTTATTGTGCCACGCAACCCAGGTGAACGTATTGGCACCCAGTGTTAAATCGGTGATATGGTCTGAAAAAGAGACGGAATCCCTCCGGTTGTTGATAGGGGTAAATGCTACCGGTTTTCCATTCTTCTCCAGGTCGGTTATGTTCCCATCCGGAAATGCCCATGTTCTTCCTGCAAAGGTTACCTCAAGGGAATCCTGCATCAGGTATGATACCGGTGATTCAAAAGGCTCCGTGAAATGAAGAATAACCGTTTTATAGCTGTTTGGAATATTATCCTCATAATCCGGAGGATAGCCGTACACATGCACCCCTTTATAATAGGCTGTTATATAGGGAGTTTTTGTGTAGGTAACTTCAGGAATATTATTGACAATTTCAACAATATCAGGGCCAACATAGACATCACCCTTTGACAGGTCGACGCCTGAAAAAGGAACCGGAAGCGTATGGGACGCGATCGACCACGCATCCGTCACTTTGGAAAACGGCAGGTTATCCCAAGCGTTAAGGTTCATCTGAAACTCAATCCGGGCACGCCCTGCAACGGGCAGCTCGCTGTTAATAACCAGCGGGATATACCAGTACTCCTCATACCCCGGCGCGGTCATCCTGACCGGATTGTTAATGGTCAGATCAAGCGGCAGCATCATACCACCGGCATCAAATATCGCCTTGTCATTAGAATGGATAACGACGTTCGGTGCCTCAGACTCGGGCAACTGATAGTAAAACCTGATTTCAAGTCCTGTATAGGGTTGAGACTCTTTATTCGCTATGTCAATATAAAAATGGGCGGTGCCGGAGGAGCCGCCGCCTTTTTTAGTCGGCTTGATTCGGATCTCATAATTGACCAGCACCTCCGTTGTCTTGAAAGTAT
>JAUXBV010000038.1 GCA_030619215.1 Fibrobacterota bacterium
CCTCAAGAAAAACCATATCTGTACGCATTTTATTTTTTGTACGCAGAAATAATAGTTTATTATCACTTATATATCAATATGTTATGAATAATTTTGTTCGCAAATATAATGCTGACAAGGTAATTTTTATTTGATTTTATCTTTTTTATGGGATATATTATAGGAATATGAACGGTAGAAAAGTTATAAATATTTTCGACTATAGTGACTATAGACTTTTTCTTAAGGATTATTATACCTTCCGGAAGAAGCGGAATCGTCATTTTTCATATCGATACTTTGCACAAAAAACTGGTGTGTCTCCAAGCGTGCTTAAAGATATTATTTCAGGGCGAAGAAATCTAACCCTCCCTGTTATGCAGAAATATGCATCAGCTATGGGGCTGAGCAGCCGGGAAACCGGGTATTTTGAAGTGCTGGTGCGATTTGTCAACAGCCGTAAAAGTATAGAAAAGAATGAATATTTTACAGAAATGATCCGTTTGCGGGGAAGAGCAGGGATCAAGTTTCTTGGAGAGGACCACTACGATTTTTTTTCAAAATGGTATCACTCTGTAATAAGGGAACTTGTTACACTGCCTGATTTCAGGGAAAATCCTGAATGGATAGCAAAGAGGTTGAAGCCTTCAATTACACCGGTACAGGTAAAGAAATCTCTTGAATTATTATTAAAAATCGGAATTTTAATAAGAGATAAGAACGGAAGACTGATTCAGAAGGATTCAGTTATTTCATCGGAATATGAAATGGCATCGGCAGCTCTCAGGAATTTTCATAGCCAGATGGTTGAGCTTGCGAATGAAGCCATTGAGGGAGCACCACGGGAGCATCGTGAGATAAGCTCTGTGACTCTGGGGCTCTCTGAAAAGTGTTTCAACAGGATTAAAGAGCGGATTAGGATTTTTAAAGAGGAAATTCTTAATATGGTCATTGAGGATAAAAGTGATTCGGAAACAGTGTGTCAATTGAATTTTCAGCTTTTTCCGCTTGTTTCTCAAAAGGATAGAAAGCAATCAAAGGATACAAGAACTTAGTATGAACAGCACAGATAAGGGCGTGATTAATAAACAGAATATGAAAAACATGAAAAATAAATTTATTCTCTCTCTTATTTCATCAGTGATACTGTCTGTGTATATGGGATGTTCAATGTCAGATATGGCTGGAACAGGGTCACAGGCAGGGAACGGTATGGTCGTGGGTACTGTATTACTTCCAGACGGATCACCTGCGGCAGGTGCGGAATTGTTTATCCGTACAGAGAGTTTTCTAAAAGACACATCATATTCTCAAGCAGAAAGAGTTCCGGATGCAGTTACTAATTCTACCGGGGCCTTTGCTATTGATTCGGTTAATACCGGTAATTACTTCATCGAAATAAATGATGGCAGCAGGAATGCGGTGCTTGTCAAGTGCAATATAAATACTTTCATCCCTGGAGTGTTTAATCTTGACACAGTGCAATTACAGCCTTCAGCAGGTTTTTACGGTATGGTGGACAGGAAAAATATTCCTGTTTCAGATAATATCTATATACAGGTTTACGGTCTTGACCGGGTGCAGTCAGTAGATACCTCAGGTGAGTTTATTTTCGGTGGGCTGCCTGCCGGTACACATATAATCCGGGCAATAAGCAGTAACCCGTCACATGGTATACTAGAGGCCGATACTATTACTGTTGACCCGGCGGAAAACAGGGATGCCGGTACATTTCTTCTTCCGTTTGAATTCTGGAGGGATACAGTTGTTGTTAGAAGAATTCTTGATACAAATGGATTGGTTACAACGCCTGTTTCCGAGGTAGTCTCTATTGGGAAACAGGGGCGCGTATTCGACATGAATTTGACAAATCGGTCTATATTGATACTTCCTCCAACAGTGGGGGAATTACGACTTCGTAATCTTCGTCTTGGTTCTAATGTGCTCGATTCGTTGCCGGATGAAATCGGAAAGATTCTGTCACTGAAACATCTGGTATTACAGAGAAACCAACTGGTCTATATACCTGAGTCTATTGGTAATTTGACTCATCTCGAACATCTGGATATCAGTGGTAATAAACTAACAACCCTTCCCGAAAGCATAGTTAATTTAACAAACCTGGACTTTTTAACGGTTATACATAATAAGCTTCACTCAGTGCCACCGCCTATTAAAATATGGCTTGACACCTATTCATTTGAAAAGAATTGGCAGGAGCTGCAGGATCCATAATTAATGTACTTTACAAATTATTGAGAGGCTAGATTATGAAAAAAGTAGTTTTTATATTACACCATGTTATACTCCTGGGTTTCATTTTAAGTAATGCATTATATGCTCAAGACCAGACAGTTGGACTGTTTAAAAATGAAGCTGGAGCATTTCAGGGATATACTCTTTTTGCACCTATTCGCTATAAAACAACCTATTTGATTGATATGCATGGAATGCTAGTTAATAAATGGGAAAGCAATTACCAACCGGGGCAGTCTGTTTATCTGCTTGAAAATGGAAATCTTCTTCGTACTATGTACGTGAATAATCAGACATTTAAAGCCGGCGGTGCTGGTGGAGGTATTCAGGAGATCGACTGGGATGGTAATATTGTCTGGGAATATCAATATTCAAGCAATACCTATCTTCATCACCATGATGTAGAGATGTTGCCGAATGGTAATGTTCTTATGATTGCCTGGGAGTTAAAAAGTCGAACCGAGTGTATAGATGCCGGTCGTGATCCATCGATGCTTCTTGATAACGAACTCTGGCCGGATCATATTATCGAAGTTGAACCGGATGGCGCTACGGGAGGTACTATCGTATGGGAATGGCATTTGTGGGATCACCTGGTTCAGGATTATGATTCGCAAAAGGAAAACTATGGTGTTGTAAACGCCCACCCTGAATTGATTGATGTCAATTATGTGATGAACCAGAATATGGCAAGTGCGGACTGGAACCATACTAACGCAATAGACTATAACATAAAATTTGATCAGATCGTGATAAGTCTCCATAATATGAGCGAGATTTATGTAATTGATCACAGTACGACAACACAGGAAGCTGCCGGCCATGAAGGCGGTAATAGCGGTAAAGGCGGCGATATTCTTTACAGGTGGGGTAATCCCCAAGTTTATGGAATGGGCATTGTGAGTGACCGGAAATATTTTCTTCAGCACGATGCCCAATGGATTGATTCAGGTTTTCCGGGCGCAGGGGACCTGTTGATTTTTAATAATGGCACAGGGCGGCCGGAGGGGAATTATTCTACTGTTGATGAGATTGTTCCACCTGTTGACAACAACGGAAACTATACCCTGGTATCAGGATCACCGTTTGGCCCGACTGAACAGGAGTGGATCTATACCGCTGACAACCCGGCTGATTTTTACGGTAAAAATATTTCAGGCACCCAGAGACTCGCTAATGGGAATACTCTTATATGTACTGGGCCGGAAGGCCGGTTTTTCGAAGTAACACCTGATGATGATATTGTGTGGGAGTATGTCAATCCTGTTACAAATAATGGCCCCTTATCTCAGGGTGACGTAATACCAACTGGCCCGGATGGCGGCCAGACAAATCAGGTTTTCAGATGCTCGCGATATGCGCCTGATTATCCGGGATTGGCAGGACACGATTTAACACCAGGCGATCCTGTTGAGCTGAATCCCTGGGTATCAGTAAAGCAGGGAAATATATCCAAAAAGAATAATACACTACAGATATTTACAAGTCCTGGAAAATCAACCGTTGAAATACGCTTTGTTAATTCAGATAAAAATGCACGGGTATCAATTTGTTCGATTACAGGAAGACAGCTTGTCAATTGTAACGTCCGCGAAAACAGATTTTCATGGAATATAAAAGGTGTTCCAAGTGGTATATATGTGATAACAATTCAGACTAAAGACATCTTCTATAAAGATTTTCTGAGTATCGTTCAGTAATAACTGAATAAAAATATTAATTCTGCTTTTATAATACGCAGAACTCTTTTTATTAACCAAAAGGAGCTTACCATGCGTGTGAAAACAATATTTACAATGTTACTTGCCTCTTTCCTTATAGTTATTGTCCAGGGGCAGGACCTTACTTTTCCAATTATCGGAACAGGTGTTACCGAGTTTTACGATGAAAGCGGAATAACATCAGAACCACAACCCGGCGAACCGTTTTATGGACAGGATGCGCATTATCTGAAAAATATTCCTTCTTATACTGATAATAATAACGGCACGGTTACCGATGATGTAACAGGTCTTATGTGGCAATCGAATATGGGTGAAAAGATCTCCTTTGATAACGCTAAAATTAAAGCTGATACACTCTCCCTAGGTGGACATACTGATTGGAGGGTACCAACCCTTAAAGAACTTTACTCTTTGATTTTATTTACCGGAAGAGCCAGTGGGCAGGAAGCTATTGACAAATTTTTAGATACTACAGTTTTCGATCAACCGCTTGGTAGTCCCCGCCCGATTGACGCTCAAACCTGGTCTTCGAATGAGTATGTCGGCACAACTATGAATGCTGATGCAACCGTATTCGGGGTAAATTTCATTGACGGCCGTATAAAAGGCTACCCCAAGTTTGAACCGGGTACCGGCGGACAGACACCAAACAAAATGTACTTTCGTATGGTTCGCGGAGACTCAACTTACGGTATAAATGACTTTGTTGACAACAGCGATGGAACAATCACGGATTTATCTACGGGTCTGATGTGGCAACAGGCAGATGATGGAACATCACGGGACTGGGAAGAGGCCCTTGCTTACGCTGAAAATCTGGAATTAGAGGGACATACCGACTGGCGGCTGCCGAGCAGTAAAGAACTTCAGGGAATCGTTGATTATACCAGAGCCCCTGATGTAACAAACTCTCCGGCCATAGACCCACTGTTTACCTGCACAGAGATAAATGACCCGGATGGAAATCCGGGTCAGTATCCATACTACTGGTCAGGCACTACCCACCTGGATGGCCCAAGCCCGGGAGGAGCGGCTGCGTATATAGCTTTTGGTGAAGCACAGGGAAAAATGAATAATACATTAATGGATGTTCATGGCGCCGGAGCGCAGCGCAGTGATCCTAAAAGTGGCGACCCATCTGATTATCCACAATTTGTCGGGCCGCAGGGAGATGTGCGTTATGTTTATAATTATGTCCGTTGTGTTCGCACTGCCTTTACTACGCCTATAAAAAACAGTGGCGCACCGTTTCAGAAGAGCTCTTTTTCGGCTAGAATAATTGGGAACCGGCTTATGCTTGATTTGCCGTTCTGTCAAACGAGTATACACATCAAATTTTATCAGATAAACGGTAAAAAGATAGCTTCTTTTAAATATGAGAAAAATTTGCAATCAAATAAAATCTCATTCGCTTTGCCAACCTCTATTTCAAGTGGTATGTATCTTATTTCTTTGAAAAATAACGGCAAGACCTTGAATCAACGTATAGTAGTCCGGTAAGCATACTTACTATGCTTTGAAAATAAAGTTGGGACACAGATTGAAAATGGGTATGCCTGGAGATGGAGATATAAACCTTCTGCACTTTTTGTGTAATAAGCTTTCACAAAAGATTAATAACACATAACCCTTACATTTGTTTTAACGATTTCATCATTCAATACGATAATCCCATGTTTGTGATCCGGCATAAACGCATATTTATCCAATTTTGCATTATTAAAATGTTCTGGAATTTCATTCCAATATTCCACCGCACATTCCCTATTTCGTGTCTTCTTCAACCCGGTAAAGTATTTTTCTTTTATGGCTCAACAAAAAAGAAAAAAACCGCATAAATGTAAAAATCATCCAAATAGATCCGCTCGCGGGCGCTGCGTGAAATGTAAGAAGTGGATATGCCGTGAGTGTGCGAGCCAGAGGAAAGGGCAGTTCTTTTGTAAAGATACATGTATACCTGAAAGGGTGCCTGCAAAACAGCCTTCAAAAAAAGCTGTTAAAGAAATACAAGCCGAAGAAAAAGCCGCAAAGGAAAAGCCTGCGAAGCCGAAGATTGAGCTTACTCTTAAATCACCCATAGTAATAATTGTGCTCCTGGCAGGGTTGACAACCGGCCTTGGCGGGATAACGTTCGGGCTGATACAGTATAGAAAAACACTTGAGTTGGAAGAGCAGGTTCGGATATTCAAAAAGAATCGTATAAAGATGATCAAATTTATAAAAAAGAGAAACAGCCAGTATAGGGAATTGAAAAAAAAGATTACCGAAAAGGAGAAGAAAGAAGATACAACGACTACAATACAAAAGAAAATAAAGCCGAAGATAATTTCTCAACAGGCATACAATTACGCCTCTTCAAAGCTGCCGGTTTCATTTGACAATGGCACCACCGACAAAAAACTGATTGCACTTACCTTTGACGGAGGGTCTCATGTAAATGCGGCAGTTGGTATTCTGGATACACTCATGTCGCGCGGAGTGACTTCAACGATGTTCCTTACCCGCAGGCTCATTCGTAAATACCCTGAGCTGGTGCAGAGAATTGTTGCAGAGGGACATGAGATTGGTAACCATACATCAACACACCCTCATTTGACTTCATGGGCAACTACTAGGTCGCATACAACCCTGCCGGAGATTACGACTGATGTGATAGGCAGGGAGCTTATGAATGCAAACAAACAGTATAGAGAGCTGATGGGCTACGATATGTTACCGGTTTGGCGAGCCCCATACGGTGAGAAAAACAGGCAGATATGCCTCTGGGCACAGCAGTATGGATATTTACATGTAGGATGGAAACAGGCGCG
The DNA here is from genome assembly GCA_030619215.1 of Fibrobacterota bacterium. Classification (GTDB taxonomy): domain Bacteria; phylum Fibrobacterota; class Chitinivibrionia; order Chitinivibrionales; family JANQEN01; genus JAUXBV01. The sequence continues at coordinate 6,770 of JAUXBV010000038.1, forward strand.
CTACTGGAGAAATAACTTTGATACCAATGACTGGGTTCCCGACCCTGAAACACCGGGATACCATACGCCACAGGAGATTCTTGATAAATTCAACGAGCTTGCCGATGCGCAACCGTACGGTATGAACGGTGCTATTATTCTTATGCACCTGGGAACGGTGCGTAAAGAAAAAGGCCAGCAGGTGCACCGTGTTATGGGAAAGATAATAGATCAGCTTCGGGAAAAGGGTTACGAATTTGTTACGGTATCCGTACTCCTGAAAGAGTCTGGGGTGGATATTTCAATGTTAAAAAGAAGATAGAACACGGACGTATACTCCGCTCGCTTCCGCACACGCTTCCGCATAGCTTCAGCGACGCGGAGTAGCTTTAGCTGATGGGGCATGACACGTATTGAACGGATTTACACGGATAAAATGATAGGTAATAAGATGAATAATATATAGTTTATTTAACTATATTTAAAGGACAAAGTGATTTTCAATAAAAGTAGTATACTATGTTACAAGCACAATATTTGTTAATACGAATCCCGGCAATTCTCATAGCGCTGACTGTTCATGAGTATGCCCATGGTTATGTAGCCTGGAAGAAAGGTGATAATACAGCAAAAAATAGTGGGAGGCTAACATTCAATCCAATTGCACATCTTGATATATTTGGGACGTTAATGCTTTTTTTTGGCCCTTTTGGTTGGGCCAAACCAGTGCCGGTAAACCCAATGAATCTTGACAATCCCAAGAGAGATATGATATATGTTAGTGCTGCAGGGCCTTTATCTAATATTATACTTGCAGTACTATTTGGACTGGTTTTTCGTTTTCTCACATCCTCCGGAGCAATTACATCATATTCTTCTCTCTTTTTAGTATTTTTGCAATTTTGTATAATCATTAACATTGGATTATCCTTTTTCAATCTTATTCCCATACCACCCCTTGACGGATCAAATATTCTCATGGGGCTTCTGCCATCGGAAAGGATTGGTTCATACCTTAAGTTTATTCAGCACGCTCCTAAAATTTTATTGGGTTTACTTGTTGCTGAATGGATGTTTCACATACCCCTATTTTCAACTTTAATCAATCCATTCTGGATTCCTTATTTTAATTTCTGGCAATTTATCATTCTCGGCGGAAAGGTAATGTAACGTGAGCACATTTACAGTTTTATCTGAAAGATTAAAAGAGATTGCCGGCAATTTTAATAGTGCGAAGATCATGGTAATTGGTGATATCATGATTGATGAATATATGTGGGGAAGTGTGGATCGCATTTCACCGGAGGCGCCGGTCCCCATAGTGGCCGTGGATGAGGTTACCACCCGGCTGGGTGGTGCTGCAAATGTTGTACAGAACCTCAGCAAGATGGGGGTAACGCCGGTACTTGTTTCAGTTTGTGGGGATGACTACAACGGGAAGCAGCTAAGTAAAATGCTGTCAGGTATTAAATGCTCCTCAGAATATGTGTATAAGTCACACAACAGGCCTACAACAATAAAAACACGTATTATGGCCAGGCAACAGCAGGTAGTCAGGGCTGACCGGGAATTGTGCGGCGACCTGATCGGCGATGAATTAAAGGAAATTTTGAAGAATTTTGAAAAGGCACTTTCGGGAGTTAACGGGGTAGTTATATCTGATTATGGTAAAGGAGTAATATGCCCTGTATTTTTAGAAAACATTATTACCGCCTGTAACGAAAAGAACATTTTTATTGCTGTAGATCCCAAAGAGCGCCATTTTGAGTTCTATAAAGGTGTTACGGTTATTACACCGAACCTGAGAGAAGCCCACACAGCTCTTGGCATTCCGTATAACAAAAATATTCCTGACGAGCAGATTGAGATGATCGGATGGCAGATTATTAATAAGCTGAAGATTTCATATCTGATATTAACCTTAAGTGACCGGGGTATGGCCCTTTTGGAAAGTAAAGATAAACGTTTTACCCACCTTTCTACTGTTGCGAAAGAGGTATATGATGTAACAGGAGCCGGCGATACGGTGATCAGTATATTTTCTGCTGCAATGATATGCGGGGCTTCACCCAGGGAAGCTGCTTTTATAGCAAATCACGCTGCCGGGCTTACGGTCAGTGAGATCGGGACTGCATCAGTGGACGTCGATTCATTATTGAAAGCCTGTCAAAAATAAATAATTTTTTTGCGTCGATTTATAATAATTATTTATGGACGTGCCTAAAAAATTCAAAAAAACCATCAAATAGACAAAATACAAGCATATTTCCCCCGGGATTTATATCAATTTATACTATTGCATTTAAAAAGAGGAACAACATATTTTATAGCGTCTTTTTCAGGGCCCATAACTCAGTTGGTTAGAGTAGCGGACTCATAATCCGTTTGTCCTAGGTTCGAGTCCTAGTGGGCCCATTATGAATCATTGAAATTAAAGGGAGAGTTAATTGCAGCATATTGGGGCTGTTAAGCCATATTTGAATTCATATCGACGAAAACATAAAAAAGCTTTTTTATATAAATTACAAATCTCAGAAGCATCCTTTACAATAGGATGCTTTCTTATTTTAATGCCTGTTTATTTAATGGGGGATTCATGAGCAACGATTTTAAAAAACTTTTAGAGCTTCAGAAGATTGACCTTAGAATTATTGAACAGGAAAAATCAAAAGAAGAATACCCAAAAACGGTTGAAAGCCTTGAGAAACTTATTTCAGATGCTAAAGCGTCCATAGAAAATAGTGAGAGTAGACTGGATGAGGTTCGCATAGAGAAGAAAGCTGTTGAAGAGCAGAAAACGAATGCAAAACTTTCTCTGGAAAAAAGCCAGGAACGTCTCAATTCTGTAAAGACCAACAGGGAATATGATGCTGTTCATACTGAGATCGAAACGCATAAAAATATTTCGTCTTCTGCGGATAAGAAAATACAGAGGTTATCAGATGATATAGAAACGGTTGAGGGTGAATTGAATGAAGCTAAAAGTGAGTATGATAAAATAGTAGAAGAAAATCAGCCTCAAATTGACGAACTAAAAGCTAAAATTGCTACTATTGACTCTGCTATCGCTGAGGTTGTTTCCGAAAGGGATGGCCTGATCCCTGACATTAACAAACGCTACGTACGCACGTATGATCATATTCGTATCGGCAGGAAGAGAGGAATGGTCATAGGTATTGTTGAAGGGACACATGGAAACTGTGCCATCTGTTATCAGAAACTTCAGCCCCAGGTTGTTAATCAGGTGAGAAAAGGGAATGACCTTGTATTCTGCCAGAGCTGCGGCTCTATTCTTATTTGGAAAGCATTTGTTGATGATGAGGCCGGCGAGTAGGACAGTTCTTTAGGAATTTTTAGGGCCTGTCAATTTATTTGTAATTTAAAATAACGTTCCAGAAAGGCTTTCGTTTTGAACTATAATACCTACTTGACACTTTCAAAATGAGAGCCTTTCTGTGTTGTTTGATGAAAATTGGAACCTACCATATTTCAATCTCTTCCGCCGCCGCCTTTTGTACGCTTTTAATTTTTACGGACTTAATTACTGTTACATACTAGACATTTATATTTCAACACACCGAAATCTCTTTCTTGAAAAAAGTCCCGTTACTATTATTTCTAGCGTCTTTTGTTGTAAAGATAGATTCTTACAAATCATAATAAAAAACTCTTACTATTCGCCCCCGCCTCTCATTCTGTGCCCTTCCATCTGAACGCGCGACGGAAACCAAACTGCTCAGCTTCAGCAACTGTCTCAACATACATCTCATGTCTTTCTCTTTCGACCACGGTGTTATCGTACTGCTGGTCAAAGGGTAGATGATATATCTTTTCTCCGGTCCTCCTAGATATGTTGCACTTGATAGATGGATACCTATCGAGCGGGCAGTTCTCAACATACTTTACACCAAGAGCATCAGCAAACTCTTTGCTGGTCTTGGAAAGAAAGGTAGACGTATGGAAGCATGGCACGATATGTTCTCTTCCAAGGAGGTCTGGGAACAGTTCCATCTGGCCTTTGGAGGTATAACGTTGCTGAATGTAGTACATTACGGTAGTGCCGAATAGCTGGTTTATGTGTTTCTCGTGAATCATTTTCGTCTTAGCCCAGTATTTGCATTGAACAACTTCTACACGTCCATCCTTCTTACAGATGAGGTCACGTCCTAGGTCTTCCAACCCTTTGAATATACCTTGATAATAGACATCGAAGCCGTTCCTCTCGTATAGATAGCCCACATAACGCTCATAGTCTCTGCCAATCTGCCAAGACCGCTTGCGTCGGTTCCAGTAATTGTCAAGTGCTCGCTGATACTTCTCCACATTTGGGAGATTGTTGTATTCATCCGGCGTTAGCCAGTCGCGAGCTCGGTCATAGTCGCTGACATCATCGCCTTCCTCATCGGTATCTGTCTTCCCCAGCAGTTCAGCAAGCAGCTCATCGACATCATCTTCCTTAAAGTCAGTCAGCCAAGGGAAGAGGGCTTCATAGTAGTCAAGGAGATATTTGGTCACAAGGGATAACTTCTCGAGGCGCCGCTTATCTTTCTTACACTTACGTACTATATCTGCGGACTTGTGTGCGGGTGGCGACTTCCTGTCCATATAGTCGGCGAGCTTCTCGTCCCGCAAAACCAAGTAGTCTGCCCAAGCAGAAGCAAGCCAGGGGAATCCCTTTGTTTTCTCATCAAGCAAGGTCTCTGCGGCTTCTCGGTCGGTGCGTTTCAGCGAAGATACGAAATCCCGCAATTCCAGCAGGTCTTTCTTCTCGGCGGCGAGTTGCGTGCGCTCCGACTTCAGGCTTACCTTTGTAGCACGAAGATACTCTTCGATTATTTTCTTTGAGTTAGTCGCATTGCGTCGAATGCGCGTGTCCAGGGATGACCTGAATTCATCAAGTTCCGACTTGAGTTCCTCAAACTGCGCTATCTTCTTTTCAAGTTCCGAGTACTTTCTGTCAAACTCCGCAGCGTACATGGTCAAATCCTAATCGAGAGAGAGAGATTCGATTTCCGTAAGGTTAAGTTCACTGGACTTTATGAGAAAGCGGCAACGAGGATAGTTAGGGCAACCAAGTATCTTACCATAGTACCCAGTGTTCCTGACGGTTAGAGTGTCCCCGCATTTTGGGCAGATACTGATATTCCTCTCACCTTCTCTGATAACCGCAAGACTATTATTGAACATCTTCCTAGTCTGATCGAAAGAAGACCTCGGTTCTGTCTGCTCAATCAGCACTGCTCTACCTAGAATCTCATCAAGCTTTGGCATCAAGCCAGCTGACTTTTTCTCTTCCCGTTTCTCTGCCAATTTTTCCGAAATCCATCCCATCACCCAGATGGCACAAACGAGCGCCGCAATTACCAGCAGTGTTTCCATGTTTACTTGTTTCCTATATATCTTTTATAAAAATCATTATTCATTATTTCCATAGCAATTTTATTAGCATTCATTAAA
>JAUXBV010000187.1 GCA_030619215.1 Fibrobacterota bacterium
ACGTCTGAGAAATGAGATTGCTTCGCTTCGCTCGCAATGATATTAAAAACTACACCTGAATATTTACCTGCAAGAACGAGGTGTTATATTTGTCAATTGTTGCTGAATTTGCCCGTTTGATACATGAAAAGGATAAGCGGGATTTTGATAGAGTATTAACACCTTTATCCTATCCCTCCCGTACGGAAAAGCTCTACGATATAAAAGCGGTTATTTTTGATATTTACGGGACACTGGTTAATTACTGGCGCAGCGATTTTATTAATGATGAGCAGAAAGAGAGTGCGTTATTAGCTGCCTTTAGAAAAACCTCCGATTTTTTTAAATTTACCGATTTTCTCCGGAAGATGAATCCCAGTGATAGTCCCGAAAGGACCCTCCGCGATTTTTATCATGGGCTTATTGCGCTTAGTCACGAAAAGAGCTTGAAAAAAGGAATTACTTTTCCCGAGGTTCGCATTGAGGAAGTATGGGAAGTGATACTAATGATGCTTGCGCGTCATGGTTATGATCCTTCGAAACTTGACCTGGGGGAGGAAAACGAACTGCCAAGATGCATTGCATTTTACTATAATATGCACTCACTGGGGCGTGGATTTTATGATGGCGTTGTGGATGCACTTTCCGGATTGAAGAAGAATAACATAAAGCTCGGCATCATATCCAATGCACAGTTTTATACTCCCATAGATTTAACACTCTTTATTCGTGATCAGAGTAACGATATATATGACGATTATAAGGACCTTTTTGAAAACGACCTTGTTTTTCTGTCCTATGAATACGGCATGGCAAAACCTAACCAGATATTATTACGCAAGCTTTTTGATGCTTTATATGAGTATCAGATATTACCTCAGCAGACAGTATTTGTAGGTAATGACCTTTCACTTGACATTAAGCCGGCAATCGAGGCTGGTATGCGTGCGGCTTTTTTCACCGGGGATGATAAAAGCGCGTTTGTTCATGATCTCAGTGGGAAGGTGATTCCGGATATTGTTTTTGATTACTGGGATGATTTGCCGGATAAGATATCTTTTTATAGAAAAAAACAAAGGTAGGGGAAAATCATTCAATTTATTTATACCCGAATTCTACTCGTTCTTTTGTAAGGTGACAAGTGTAAGAGGAAAGTAAACCTTAGCTGTTTTAGAAAGATTCTGGTTGCTGGATGCTGGATAAAGAAACATACCCATTGGGTTCTTTTTTTAATATCCAGTTTCCAGCATCAAGTATCCAGTATCTGCGCGTTTATAGTGATGTCCTTCGATAAATCGTTAGTTCTTAGCTGTAAACACAGGTGCAAAATTTAGGTTATAGGAAGGTAACTAGAAGTGCCCCCGCCACCGCAACAATGATTGCTAATATCCTCTGAGTGTTTATTGCCTCTTTCAGAAAGATCGCTGCAAATATAAAAACAAAAATGTTGCTGGTTTGATTGAGTGCTGCGGCTATTGACGCCTGAGTAAATTTCATTCCGCCAAGCCAGAATATCATGGAGACATACGCACCTAAAAATGAACCCAGAAGGGTGTATTTCCAGCTGTGTATTGAAAAGAGAGAATTTATAATGTTTCGTCTGTTTTTATGTAAAAGCAATATGATATATAGCGAAAGAATACCGCCGAACAACCTTATTTCAGTAGCCCACAACAGGGGAGACCGGTTTAGCAGGGGCTTTATCATAACAATACCGACAGCCATGGTAGTCATTGCCAAAACTCCCCAGATAACTCCCCAGATAAGGTTATCCCTGCTAACCTTGCCCCTGCCTTTGGTGCTTATGGCGGTCAATACCGCCGATATAATCATCATAACTCCTATTATCTGGAAAAGGTTCAGATGCTCTCCAAGAAACAGAATTGATAGAATAATGATAAAAGGGCTGTAAAGACAGTCTACGATTGCAGATAATCCCGCACCCAGGCGATTTAAGCTCATAAAAAACAGGGAATCGGCAATACCAATTCCAAGCGCACCGCTTAATAACAATAAAAGATAGTCATTCAAAGGTGCTGTGCGAAAAAGCGACTCTTTAAATATAAAGATAGTAGGAATAAACAGTACTGTTGCCAGTGTGCTTTTAAATGTGTTTAGGGCTATCGGATGAACTGATTCGCCGCTTTTTTTAAAAAGGATTACTGCAAAAGCCCAGACTACAGCCGTGGAAAAAGCAAATATTTCGCCCTGATAAGGAATTGCGACCTCCCTGAAATTAAAATCTCTCCGTCCAGTATTAATTATTATGATGAAGGTGCACTAAAAATAATATCAGTCATGTAGTGTGTTTTAATTATCTCTAATAAAAACTTACATGGGTATCCCTTTAGCTAGTGTTCATGCTCTTTTGGGTGTCATACCCATGAAAGCTTAATTATTAATGCTAACGATATTTTTATGTTTATTTGTGCAATAATAATGATAATTTCGAAGCATTTATGGAAGTCATGGATTTTATAGCCGGAATATCTGAAATTAATATTTTTATTATTTATATTTAACTATAGGGGATTTCTTCTGGTAATACTCAGAAAAGAAAGGGGAGGGTATTCCTATGAGAAAAATCATCGTGATATGCATTTGTGTAATTATTACCATGATTTTTTACCATTCCATTAATGCCAACTGTACCTGCGGAGTAGTAGCCGGGAAAATCAGTTTTGACGGGCGCCCTTTCTCATGGAAGAACCGTGACTGGGATTTCCAGTATCAGGGTGTGTGTTATGAGTCGGATGGTAAGTATAAGTTTATAGGATTGGGTGATAACGGCACCAGCACTATGATGGGGCTTAACACAGAGGGGCTTGCTCTCGGCAATTCCACGGTCAGTGATCTCAGTGTGTCGGGCGGGAATAACAAGGGTGTTATGGACTGGCTCCTGGAAAATTGCGCAACGGTTGACGAGTGCCGCACCGCGTTTGACGAAGCAACCAGAGGTGTGGCGGATCATTATAATAACGGCACCAGCGGCCACCCTTCCTTTACGCTTCCTATTATCGGTAAAGAGGGCAAGGCAATCTATGTGGAGGTTGGCAGCCAGACGCAGGTGAGGGATGAAAATAATGACCTGGTACCTGCCTACTTTGAGTATGATCCCCTTGACTGCGGGCCGGATTTTGTAAGGAAATACGAAATTGTTGCCCGTGCAAATAACACGCATAAAAACAGCGGCGGCCATGACGATGAGACAACGGGCGGTCACCGCTACTATGAAGCGCGTGATCATCTGCATAATGCTGTAATAAGGGACGGTATTTTTGACAGTGATCCGATTGACAACACGGGAGTTACCCTGGCGGAGATGTTCCAGACTTCACGATGGGGCAATCCGGGTTATGATGACGGTAACTGCAGGGACATGTCGCTCTGTACCATGATAGCCCATGGAATAAATAATGGTGAGGACCCGAAAATTGCGGTAATGTGGTCAGCGGTTTATAAGGCGGATTATGTTCCCTATGTTCCCATGTGGGTTGAGCTAGGCATTAAAGGTGAAATCCCTTCGCGTGTTGACAGGGGAAATGACGCCGAGCGTCTCTCCTATCAGTGCCATAGAATTTATCAAGAGAAAGATGCCAATGATTATGACCAGTATGTAAATGCACGTTTTATCCCAATGGAGGCAAATTTTATTCAGGCAGTAACTGACGCCCGTGAGCGCTGGTTTGATAAGGGGTTCGTGTATGAGGAGGCTAAGAGGATTGCCGACGAATGTGTTGAGACAAGCTACTGGACGGTTAAGACAATGGCGGATCAGGCACAGTCAAGCCCAAGGGACCTGAATGAGACGCCTCTTATTACAGGGATAACTGCGGATGTTCAAGACAATTCTGTTGCGTTCTCTCATAATGCAACTGATGCCGACGGTTCGATTCAAAGCACCTACTGGGAGTTTGGTGACGGCCAGACCGGCAATGAAGCGAGTCCTGTCCATGATTATTCTTTGGAAGGAACCTATCTGGCGCTGTGCCGCGTTACAGACAATGGTGGATCGAGAAACTCCCGCTTTAAATATGTTACGGTCGGTGGTGTTGACATATCAGTAACACCGGTAGCTGTTACAGGGACTTCAAAGTTAATTGCGTGTAACCCGTCGGGAAGCGGTATATCCTTTGTGATGCAGCTAAGCAAAGCCGGCAGTTATAGCCTTTCCGTATTTAACTTAAGAGGCCGGCAGCTCTGGAACCATAGCGCAAGTAAAGGGGACGCAGGACTTTTCAAAGTAAACTGGAGTAATGCAAAATTGGGTAATAAAGTATATATAGCAAAATTAGTACACAATAATGAAAAGTCTGTTAAAAGGTTTACTGTTGTACGATGATAACGTTTTAAAGAGTTATGTATGGTTAGGATTGAAAGACAATGACAAGAGCCACATATTGTTTTGGTAAAAAAAGGATGGAAATATGAAAAAGATGTTCCTTATGAGTATTTGTATCTTAGTTTCAATAGCCTTGCATCACACCATCCAGGCCCGATGCACCGTTGGTATAGTAGCAGGAGAGGCCAGTTTTGACGGGCGTCCAATAGCCTTCAAGAACCGTGATTACAATTTTGCTTATCAGGGAGTGGTGTACGTGTCAAGTGGGACATATAAGTACATCGGTATTGGCAACAGCGGATCTTCCGCTTTGATGGGCCTTAATGAAAAGGGTGTCGGCCTTGGCAACTCAGTTATGGATGATCTGAATGGCGGAGCTGGTAATGTTACCTGTATGGACTGGCTGTTAAAAAACTGCACAACAGTTGACGAATGCCGTACTGCATTGGAGAATGATACCTATTCCGGCTCTACACCTTCGTTTTCTCTGCCTATTGTGGGAATGAACGGCAAAGCCTATCACATCGAAAAGGGTGCAAATTATTATGAATATGATCCGCTTGATTACGGACCAGGTGAGGTAAGAAAATATGCGGTAATTGTACGGACAAATAACGGGCACATGAACAACGATGGTACCGATGATGAAACCACAGGCGGCAAGCGTTACTATGAAGCGCGTGACCACCTGCATAATGCGGTAATAAAGAATGGTATATTTGATAGTGATCCGGCAGACACTTCGGGGGTTACTCTTGCCGAGGTGATCCAGACGTTACGCTGGGGAAATCCGGGTTATGAAGGCGGCTGGACCGACCCAACATCAGGGAACTGCAACGGTACATCACTCAGTACCATGATAGTCCATGGCATAAATCAAAATGAGGATTCGAAAATTGCGGTAATGTGGTCAGCCGTTTATAAAGCTGATTATATTGCCTTTGTGCCGGTTTGGGTTGAGATTGGCATACAGGGCGACTTCCCAACACGTATTGAAGTGGGAAATGATGCACAAGGGCTTTCTTATCAGGCACACAGGATTTATAATGAAAAAGATGAAAATGATTATGATCAGTATGTAAATACCCGCTACATACCCATGGAAACAAATTTTATCCAGGCAGTATCGGATGCGCGGGAGCGATGGGTCGATAATGGGTTTGTGTATGAAGAGGCAAAACGAATTTGCGATGAATCGGTTGAAACCACATACTGGACGCTTAAGGCAATGGCAGATGGGGCGCAGTCCAGCCCAAGGGATCTGAATGAGACGCCCCTGATAACCGGGATTACAGGGGATGTCCAGAGTAATACTGCAACGCTTTCTAATAATGCTACTGATCCGGACGGTACAATTGACTCTGTATACTGGGAGTTTGGTGACGGGCAGACAAGCACCGAAGAGAACCCTACCCACGAATATGCATCGGAGGGTGTCTATTTAGTTATGTGCCGTGTTGTTGACAATGACGGGTCGAGAAATTCACGCTGGAAATATGTTGAAGTCGGCGGTGTCGAAATATCCGCATCAGTCGTATCTGCAAAGAGACCTTCACAGGTGCTTTCCTGTATTCCGTCAGGTGCCAATATGATATTTGTGGTGCAACTCAGCAGGCCCGGCGATTATTCTCTTTCTGTATATAATCTGAAGGGCCAGCAACTGTGGAAACATAACGAAAGAAAAGTAAATGCCGGGCTGTTTAAAGTTAAATGGCATTACAATCGTTCAAATATGAATAATAAGGTATGTGTCGTTAAGCTTACACATAACAGTAATCAGTCCGTTAAAAAGTTTACAATTGCACATTAACTATTTTGTGCTGTTCAGAAAAAGCGTTAATAACTTGACACTCGGAGTTTAAATTTATAATTTATTAACTTATTAAATGAATATGAATAGCCCCTCTTCTTGCCAATGCTCTTCGATATTTTCAATTATATATAGATTTTATACCGCTTCTCATAATAAATGTCTTTAATGTGTTGCGGTACAAGGTGCTGATTTATCAGTACACGGTACAACTTTAGTTGTATAACTGTTTCTACCAAAGGCATAACTCGTAATGGAAGTAAAACTTCCTATTGCTCGTTTATATAAGAGTTTTGCCCAAATTCTTGGGATACTATAGTGCCATTTATGGTAAAACTTTCGAGAAACAGTATAATTTGTAGAGCAGAATGTATGTTCTGCTTGGGGGAATTTAACGGTCTTAAACCTTAATTGGAGGGATTTTATGAAATCTTTAATTTTCCTCACTGTAGCAATGTTGTGCTTTTCGGGCGTTGTATTTGGAGTAGAAAAATCTCAAAAGGCCAAGCCCGATGATAAAAGCGCGAAGAAAACAGCTGCAGTGAAGAAGACACCAACAGAAGAGCCAGCGAAAGCTGCGAAAGAAGAAAAGCCGGCAAAGGAAGCAGCAAAGCCAAAGGATGTAAAAGCTGCGAAAAAGGAAAAACCGGCAAAGGAAGCGGCAAAACCCAAGGAAGTAAAAGCTGCGAAAGAGGAAAAACCGGCAAAGGAAGCAGCAAAGCCAAAG
>JAUXBV010000478.1 GCA_030619215.1 Fibrobacterota bacterium
ATGGTAATTGAAACAACGGGCAGGGGCGAGCGCTCCTATGACATTTATTCCCGGCTTCTTAAAGAACGTATAATCTTTTTAGGCTCTGATATAAATGAAGTTGTTGCTGACGTGGTTATGGCCCAGTTGATTTTTTTAGAGTATGATGATTCGGATAAAGATATAACAATTTATATCAATTCTCCCGGTGGTTATATTTCTGCCGGGCTTGCTATTTACGATACCATTCAATTTATTAAACCGGATGTCAGCACTATATGCATAGGACAGGCTTCAAGCATGGCGGCTGTCCTGCTTGCTGCAGGTAAAAAAGGAAAGCGTTATGCACTGCCTCATTCACGGATAATGCTGCATCAGCCTATCGGCGGTATTACCGGGCAGGCAACGGATGTGGCGATTCATGCAAAGGAGATTATTCGAATCAAGGATACGATTACAGAGATCCTTATTGATCATACCGGGCAGCCGGCCGAAATAATACACAAAGATACGGACCGCAACTTTTTCATGAATGCGCAGGAAGCGCTGGAATATGGCATAATAGATGAAATACTGAAAAACCGGACTTAGAATATATGGCACAGACTAAAAGATACAGTACGATTAAATGCTCTTTTTGCGGAAAAAGCGCCAGTGCCGTTGAAAAATTAATAACCGGCCCGTCGGTGTATATATGTAATGAGTGTGTCGACATGTGCAATGTCATCCTCAAGGATGAGAAAGCGAAGATGCCCGGTGACCTGAGCTTTGACACATTACCGACGCCGCAGGAGATGAAGCTTTTCCTCGATCAGTATGTCATAAGCCAGGATGAGATTAAGATCGGTGTTTGTGTCGCTGCGTACAATCATTACAAACGGCTTATTTCCCGGACCCTGCAGAAGGATGATGTGGAAATTGAAAAATCGAACATGCTTCTTATCGGTCCCACCGGTACCGGTAAAACCCTCATAGCCCAGACACTGGCAAAAATGCTCAGGGTGCCGTTTTCAATAGTTGACGCTACCATTTTTACAGAAGCGGGGTATGTAGGCGAGGATGTTGAAAACATGCTGGTTCGCCTTCTGCAGGCTGCAGATTACGATGTGTCAAAGGCTGAAAAGGGGATAATATATATCGATGAGTTTGATAAAATATCGCGTAAATCAGCCACCCCCTCCATAACAAGAGATGTTTCGGGGGAGGGCGTCCAGCAGGCCATGCTGAAGATTCTTGAGGGGACTGTTGCCAGCATACCACCCAAAGGTGGCCGCAAACATCCCGAACAGAACCTTATTCAGATTAACACCCGTGATATTCTTTTTATCTGCGGAGGCTCTTTTGTCGGACTCGAGGATATTATAGAGAAACGTATCGGTGAGAGCCGGATGGGATTTACAGCAAAAATCAGTAAAAAGAAGAAGAAGAATATTTATGAAAAGCTCAGTAAAGTGGAGCCTGATGACCTCATACAATATGGTATTATACCGGAGCTGGTCGGCCGTATTCCAGCGTTATTCGGCCTTGATGAGCTCGATGAAGAGTCTATGCTTCGCGTACTCCTTGAACCGAAGAACTCCCTTGCAAAACAGTACCAGAAGCTCTTCATCATGGAGGATGTTCGTTTGATCTTCGCACAGGAAGCTTTGCGGGAGACCGTTGAAATTGCAATGGAAAAGAATACCGGTGCGCGTGGATTACGCACAGTCCTTGAGAGTGCATTGCTACCTATAATGTTCGAAATACCTTCCCGTAAGGATATTAAAGAGGTTCTTATAACAAAAGGTGTTATTCGGAAAACAGCGGAACCGGTTTATACTCTTAAAAAACAGAAAAAAACAGCCTGAGGTAACAGTATGCGTATAATAATGCTTTTATTCGTTGTGGTTTTCTATTCGGTTGGCTTCTCCCAGGAGAAAGCAAAGGATTCATCATCTTCATCATCAATGCGGGTTCCGCTCCCTCCTGTAGTTCATGGTGGACTCATCAGCCTCTGGTACCATGACCATAAGTTTCTGCTGGGTGAATACGGTGAGTTTGAACTCCTTAACTATAAAAATGCTGGTTTGAAAACCGGCGGGGATTCCTTATCAGCGTATTCATGGAAACCCTTTGTCATGGGTGACTTTGTTGAAAAAGAGGTGTCCTATGCAACAATTGCACGGATAAAAAATAATGATAAGGGATTGCTCCTCCTGTTTTTCAGGTGGATTGAGCCTTCGGATTCTTCACGTACCCACGGTGTTTTCTTTCGCACTTTCATTGGGAAGGACAAGCTGCTTCTTCGCACCAAGCAGTGTACAACGGGCGGCGTTGACACACTGGAAATCTCCTGCGGTGACCTTAAGAAGATGTGCGGTAAATGCTATTTTGATAATAAGAAGGCGGAGATGGTGCTTGAGATGAAAAGTAAGGAATAATTAACTTTTTGACATTATTCCATGGTGGTTTTTTTTATTATACTAATCTTTGTTTGCTTTCAGTAACATTCCCACAATATCATTGGTTGAAATACCTTCAGCTTCTGCATTGAATGATCGTACAAGGCGATGCCGAAGTACAGGGTATGCAGCGCGTTTGACGTCGTTTTTATCCGGCGTTGGTCTTCCCTCCAAAACAGCATATGCCTTTGAAGCAAGTATGAGAAACTGGGAGGCCCGCGGCCCTGCTCCCCAGGTCAGCAGTTTTCTTATCTCCCCGGAGCATTCGTCTTCCCCGGCGCGGGTGGCACGGGCAAGTGCTACCGCATAAGAGACAACGGAGTCGGCAACCGGTACGCGCCAGACAAGGTCACGAAAAACTGAGAGCTGCTCCTTTGAAATAACACCGGTAAGTTCTTCCTTCTGGGGGACGGTTGTTCTTTTTACGATCTCCTCCTCCGATTGTAAATCAGGGTAACTGATTTCAATTGAAAACATGAACCTGTCCTGCTGTGCTTCGGGGAGAGGATAGGTGCCTTCCTGTTCGATAGGGTTTTGTGTTGCCAGAACCCAGAATGGTGACGGAAGGGGAAAAGTACAGCCGGAGCTGGTAACTTCCCGCTCCTGCATGGACTGAAGAAGTGCAGATTGCGTCTTGGGTGGTGTTCTGTTTATTTCGTCAGCGAGCACAATATTATTGAAAATAGGCCCCTTAACAAATCGAAACTCCCTGTGCCCGGTAGCTTTGTCTTCAAACAGGATCTCGGATCCTGTGATATCAGCCGGCATAAGATCGGGGGTAAACTGGATTCTGTTGAAGTCAAGGTGGAGACACTCTGCGAGGCTGGAAACCATCATGGTTTTCGCAAGACCGGGCACACCGATTAAGAGGCAATGTCCCCCGGAAAGAAAACAGGTGAGAAGGTCGTCGATAACCTCATCCTGGCCTACAATACGTTTATGTAACTCTTTCCTGATATTCTCTGCGGCTGTTTTTACATCATTAACCAATAAAACATCGTCATGTTGTTCCGGCATTTTTATTCCTTAGTGATAGATGAAAAGTGAGACATACCACTAACTATAAGAAAATAATTTATTACAGCGATAAATCGGTACCTTGTCCAGTTGCAAGTATACTCGGCCATCTGGATACCCTGGGATTACTAAGCACTCTGTTTCATAAATATGCAGACGTTTTTAATCGTCCTCGTCCTTGTCCTCGTCCTCGAAAGTTCAATAACAATTCGAGGACGAGGACGAGGACGAGAAGGAGGACGATAAT
>JAUXBV010000175.1 GCA_030619215.1 Fibrobacterota bacterium
AAAAAGAATGGCTGCCAGAATTGAGCCCAGCAAGGCAAAAGAGATGGTAAAGGCCATTGGAGAAAACATCTTTCCCTCAACACCCTGCAAGGTAAAAAGGGGCAGGAACACTATAATAATGATAGCAACAGAGAAAAGGATCGGGTTTCCCACCTCCTGGGCTGCGGCAAGAATAAGCTCGACCTTGCTTCTGCCTCTGTTTTTTATATCGGTTAAATGGCGGTAGATATTTTCAACCATGACTATGGATGCATCGCCCAGCATACCAATAGCAATAGCAATACCGCCCAGGGACATAAGATTGGCAGACAAGCCGCTCAACCCCATGCAGATAACTGATACAAGAGCACACGTCGGCAGTGCGACAGCGACAATAAAGGCTGTTCGGAGGTTTCCCAAAAAGATAAGAAGGGTTATGAGAACAAGGATAGCGCCCTGCAGCAGTGCCTTTTTCACCGTTCCGGTCGCGTTTGCTACAAGGCGGCTTTGATCATAGTATGGCACGAGGGAAACGCCTTTCGGAAGTGACGCCTGTACTTCAGGGAATTTCTTTTTAAGCCGCTTGATTACATGTGAGGTGTTTTCACCAAACAGTTTCATGACAATACCGGCAACAACCTCCTTTTCTCCATTGAAAGAAACAACCCCTCTGCGGATTTCATTGCCGAACGTAACTACAGCAACATCTTTAAGCCGTATTGGCGTTCCGTCAATCACTTTGACCTGAATAGTGCGAAGGTCTTGAAGTTTTTCTATCAGGCCGACGCCTCGTACCAGATACTCCTCAGCACCCAACACCATAAATTGCCCGCCGGCATTAGCATTATTGCCGGTTATTGCCCCGATAATCTCTTCCAGGCCGACATTATATTTATTCAGGGCATAGGGGTTGATCTTTACCTGATATTGCAGAATATGACCGCCCATGGAAAGGATTTCTGTCACGCCGGGTACGGTCTGCAGTTGGAATTTAACAACCCAGTCGTTAAGTTCACGAAGCCATGTGTTGAGGTCTTTTCCCTCAGTGTCAACACTTTCATTGGCGGTAAGATAATACATAAACACCTCTCCAAGCCCTGTTGATATGGGGCCCAGCGTGGGAGGCTCATGCATTTGCGGCATTTCTGCTATGGCACTGCTGAGGCGTTCGGAAACAAGCCGGCGTGCAAAGTAGATATCTACATTATCTTTGAAATAGACATACACCACTGCCATGCCAAAGGCGGAAGTTGACTTGACAAGAGTTACACCCGGCAGGCCGTTCATAGCCGATTCTATAGGAAAAGTAATCAGCCGTTCGATCTCTTCCGGCGCCATCCCGTGCGCTTCTGCAAACACCGGAACCATTACCGGAGAGATGTCAGGGAATGCGTCGGTAGGCAATCTACGGTACTGAATGATACCAACCACAGCTATACTGATAAGAAGCAGGAGCACAATCAGCCTGTTTTTCAACGAAAATTCGATTATTCGATTCAGCATAACATCTCCTTATTAATGTCCGTGGCCGGCATGATCGCCGAGAGCACTCGTTATTACTTTGGCCTTCAATTCAAAGGCTCCGTTTGCGACATACGCATCGCCGATATGCAACCCCTCCACAAGCTGTACATAGGAGGAGTCCGATATGCCCGTTGTTACTTCAACCGGTTTAAAGGCATGGTCCTCAACCGGAATAAAGACAACCTTTTCCCCATGCAGAATCTGTACCGCCAGTGTTTTGACAACCGGGACAGCTTCTGAGGCTGAAACCGTAATCGTACCTTGTATAAATGTGCCGGGACGCCATTTCCCTCCGGTGTTTGGAATTACGGCACGTGCGACTGCACTGCGGGTGCTTTTATCATACAGCGGTGCAATATATGAAAGCGTTGCCTGGGTATGTATTCTATTATCAACAGCCCTTATGTCAATAGTCTGTCCCGGTTTAATAAAAGGGGCGTCTTTTGCATAGACAGCGCAATTGACCCAAACTGTGGCCAGGTTTGCAATAACAAACATGTCGTCTTCCTCGCTGATAAACTCACCGGGCGTGATATGCTTTTCAATAATCCTGCCGTTTATTGGCGCGCGGATGGTATATGCGGAAAGGCTTTGGTTACTTTCGATAATTGCAAGGGCCTCGCCTTTCTTCACATAGGCGCCTATACGTTTGAGCACCTGTTTTGCCACACCGCCAAAACGCGGAGTAACATGGGCAAGGTGGTCTTCGTTAAAACCGATTTCTCCAGGTAACTCAATGGTTCTGCCCAGAGGTTTGCACTCAACTTTCTCAATGGAAACTTCTGCAAGCGCCATCCCCTTTTTGGTAAGTTCAATTATAATATCTTCTAAATGCTCGCCATGATCATCATCATGCCCGGGTTCCACATGGTTCTCATCTTTATGCTGATCGTGCTCCCCATGACTGCATTCTTTATGTTCTTCTTCATGATCATCGCGTTCTTCGTGAAGTTGAGTATCACTGTTCTTGTCGACATTGTCGTGCGAAGAGGTCTCTTTTTGACAGCCGCCCGGAAATAGCAATGATAGAAACAATGCTACCATACTTAGCGGGCCTGTTTTTACAAATGCGATCTTGCTGTTCATCATTTACTCCTATTGAATAATGGTTATTGTATGTCCGGTTAATTCCATCAAATCGGATGCAAGAAGAGCGATTCGGGCATGTGTGTCGATAATGGAAAGACGGATTTCCATAAGATGCGCCTGTGCCTCAAGCACCTCAAGAATACTTGCACTGCCCTGGGTGTAATATGTTGTAAGAGCCGCATAGGCTTGTTGTGCTTTGGGTGCTATCTTCTCAAGCAGGGTTGTAAATTCTTCCTGCAGGCCGGATATTTCGCTGTGCAATTTCGACAGTGCAACGATTCGTTCCGTTTCATGCTGTTTTATAGCAAAGCGCATGCTTGAAAGTTCATGTTCTTTTGCCTGTCGCGTTCCTTTATTGCGATTGAAGAAAGGCAGTGACAGGGAAATACCCGCAAGCGGTGCATGTTCACCTGCTTCGTTATTTCTCAGGTAACCGCCCGTCAGGGCCATTTCCGGAAACGCTTCTGCTTTTACTTCACTGATTTGGGCTCTTGCAATCTCCTGTTCACATTTCAAAGCCAGTATTTCAGGATGCTGCAGCATTGTTTTCCTCAGTTCTTCCTTTGCCGGTATGGGGATTGAAGGTTTAATGGTACCGGAAACAGCATCAAACGCTGCTGCTGTATCACTCCACAGAGCTGCAAGCTCATGCTTGGCCTGCATGAATTCTCGCTTAAGCGCCTTTTTTTCAAGGATAAGTTCTTCCTTTTCCACTTCCGCCCGAAGAGCATCGACTGCTTTTGTTGCACCGGCTTCGATGCGTTTGGTAATATTTGCGATACCCTCTTCAGAAATAGCTATCATCGAGTCAATAAGCATCTGCCTTTGCTGAAGTGAAAGAAGCGGCACAAACCGGCGTATTATTTCACAGGTTACGGCAAGTTTTTTATATTCCAGTTCACGCGTTACCAGTTCGGTTCCTTTGGTTGCCAGCGCGATACGTGCTTTACGTTTGCCGCCCAGTTCAAACGGTTGTGTGATGGCAATTTCAATCTCATTCCGCCCGAAATTTTCAAGCATGACCTCTGCTTCAGGATTGGGCCATGCACCGGCTTGAGCACGCCGGCTCTCAGCAGCCTTGACTGCCTGTTCGATAGAATGCAGCCCCGCATTTTTTTTCAGTACCCTCTTTTGAGCCGCGGTGAAGGCAAGTTCACTCCCAATAACATTTGACGGCGGATATAGTAAAAGAACAATGAATAATAATAGAATATTTTGGTTACAATTTTTTAATTGCATATACAAAGCTCCTTTTTATGAAAAAACTTATATAATAATCAGGATTATTTTAACAGGGGTATTTCTGAGGGGTTGAAGGCCCCGAAAAAATCAAATAAGAAGTACGACAGTTTTACGAAGATCCGTAGTATGAGGAACGGAATAAAGAAAATCTGAAAAAGTATTACTGATTGGTTGCTGTGAGAGAATTTTATTAAAAGGTATAGGTGGTGAAGCGATAAAAATGGCGAGATACCGAAATAGTCTGTTTTTATGTTTTTGTGTGCTTGGAGACAGTGCTTTTGATAGCGGAATATCCGTACATAAGCCATGTTCATGTTCACAACATTGTTGCCTCACCGATTGATCTGTTTCAGCTTGCGTGTTTGTAGAGCTGTGGCAGTACCTAATTGATTTGTGGTTCAGTTTAATACGGACGGTTTGATTGTCTTTTTCATAACAAAGGACAGATGTATGCCCCCAGAGCGTGCCGGGAGAAAAAATGTAGAGGCAAAGAATGAGGATATTAATTAATTGCTTTAATGCCATATTGATGATTTCGGACGCTTACATTATTATGAATCTCTTATAAGATACGGTTGTAAAAATATAATATTGCGCGTATAGTGAAGTTTTATAAATATGGTATTCTTCAGTGCATACATAGTTTCGTTAGGCCAGGCGGAAATACGGCTCGCTGCGAGATTTCGTTCAGCCAAGGGAGCGGCTGCTCTCCATAAAAAAATATTATTTTTTCCTTTTGCATCTCTATTTTTTTAAAAGTATTTTTGATTCCAATGAAAAAACTTGAACTTCTTATGGATGCCACAGCTCTTGATAGGGCTCTTACCCGTGTTACCCATCAGGTTCTGGAAAGAAACCCTGCTTTAGATAATTTCGGTATTGTAGGAATGCAAACGCGAGGTGTATACCTTGCCCGCAGAATTGCTGAAAAGATCAATACCATCGAAAAGACAAATTTTAATGCGGGAATCCTTGATGTTACTCTATACCGTGATGATTATCGAATGGCTTTGAAACAGCCGGAAGTTAAGGTAACAAATATTCCTTTCGATATAACCAACAAAGACCTGTTATTGGTAGATGATGTTTTGTATACAGGGCGGACAGTTCGAGCGGCTCTGGATGCCCTTACTGACTTTGGGAGACCGAAAACCATACAGCTTGCCGTTCTCGTTGACAGGGGGCACAGGGAGCTGCCGGTACATGCCGATTATATTGGGAAAGAAGTTACCACCTTTAAAAACCAGGAAGTGGCTCTTCATGTCACAGAGATTGACAATGAAGATTCTCTCTGGCTTATGGAGATAGAGGAGGCGGATTAATGGCTCTTGGAATTCAGCATCTCTTAGGACTGTATGATGTTTCCAGGAGTGATATTGAACTTATTTTAGATACTGCTGACAGTTTTTATGAAGTGCTTCAACGTGAGATAAAACTGGTTCCTACCTTACGCGGAAAAACAATAGTTAACCTTTTCTACGAAAGCAGTACCCGGACAAGAATTTCCTTTGAGCTTGCCGAAAAACGCCTTTCCGGAAGCCCTATCAATTTTTCATCTACGGGTAGCTCCGTTACAAAAGGGGAAACCCTAAAAGACACCATACGCAACATCGCAGCGATGAAGATTGATATGGTGGTAGTGCGCCACAATGCGGCGGGTGTTCCGTTGTTCCTCACAAAATGTACGGATGCGATAATCGTAAATGCAGGAGACGGTTTTCACGAACACCCCACGCAGGCGCTTCTTGACATGTTGACTATACGGCAGCACTTCGGAAAACTGGAAGGATTAAAAGTGGCAATTATCGGCGATATTCTGCACAGCCGTGTGGCGCGGTCGGATGCCTGGGGTATGAAGACCATGGGTATGAATGTGACCCTCTGCGGTCCGCAGACGCTCATGCCGCTGCATACGGAAAGCCTCGGCGTCCGGATAACCGACAATATGGGAGAAGCTATGGAAGGCGCTGATGTTGTGATGCTGCTTCGCCTTCAGCTTGAACGCCAGCAAAGCGGCCTTTTTCCGTCAATACGGGAATACCGGGAGAACTACGGTTTGGATTTAGATAAGCTATTAACTTTGCCGGAGCATACCGTCATCATGCACCCCGGACCTATCAATCGCGGTATTGAGCTGGCATCAAATGTTGCAGACTGCGGCAGGTCAATAATTCTTGATCAGGTAACGAACGGAGTTGCGGTTCGCATGGCAGTACTATACCTCCTTGGAGGCGGTGAACCGGGAGGCCATGAAGATGTATAAACAGAAAAACGGACAGACAATATATCCCTTTGACCCGAAGACTTCCCCGCAGGCAGTACTGATTACCAAAGGAAGGGTGATCGATCCGGTCAATAAAACTGACGGCGTCATGAATGTCGCCCTGAAGGATGGGAAGATACTGTTAGTTTCAAAAGAGCCGCCCGATGGATTTACGCCTGATATCACCATTGACGCAGAGGGATTATGGGTTGTCCCCGGCCTTATGGATCTACATGTCCATCTTCGTGAGCCGGGAAGGGAGGATAAGGAGACAATCGCTACAGGCACACGCGCCGCAGCCGCAGGCGGTTTTACCGGTATCGCATGCATGCCGAACACCAACCCTGTTCTGGATGAGGAATCTAAAATCAGATATGTTGTACAGCGCGGTGAGCGTTGCCCATGCCGCATTTACCCCATTGGAGCGATTACAAAGAACCAGGAAGGAGAAGCGCTCTCTCCATTTGCCGAAATGGTCGGTGCAGGGGCAAGAGCTTTTTCAGATGATGGAAAGTCGGTTTACCGATCCAGCATGATGCGTAATGCTTTCAGTTATTCAAAATCATTTAACATCCCAATAATGTGTCATTGTGAAGACCCGGATCTTTCTGACGGGGGACACATGAATGAAAGCAATGTGTCAACCAGGCTTGGGATTCGGGGAATTCCTTCTATCGCTGAAGAGGTGATTGTTGCACGTGACATAATGCTGGCGGAATATTTAGGCGCGCGCGTCCATATATGCCATGTTTCGACAGCCGGCTCAGTACAGCAGATACGATGGGCTAAAAAACGGGGAGCTCAGGTAACCTGCGAAACATGCCCTCACTATTTTGCTTTTATTGATGAAGACTGTTCAACATTTAACACCAATATGAAGATGAACCCACCTCTAAGAACAGCTAAAGATCGCGAAGCCAAGTCGGAGGCCAAGCGGTCTTAGGAAGACAACATGT
>JAUXBV010000165.1 GCA_030619215.1 Fibrobacterota bacterium
ACACACTGTTTAGGGATTAATAGGGTGAATGAAGTATAAAGGTTTGTTGCGCAAATGTCGATATTTTAGAATGAGAGAAAGAAATGGTATAAAAAGTAACATTTAACATAAATACAAGGATCTAACTCTTAATATCAGGGATGATACCATGGAAACACCCTACCGAAACCCATCAATAAGGCGAGGCCGATTCCATTGGATGGACGACGCTGCTAAAAAGCAGTATATCTCCATTATTAAAAAAAGAATATCCGACGGTTATTACTTCTCAGAAAAAATTATTACACAGGTTGTTGATGAAATTGCGCCGGTAATAAATGATACTGTTGAGCAGGATGGGTTGTTGTAATAGTCTTCCTCAATTTGATTAAAAGATTGTTATAATGATGGAGAGAGCATAATCGTCAATTGACAATTAACAATTTGCCATTGACAATTAATCACCCTCCTTCCCACACATCATAAAAGTTAAACCAATGGTAGGGATGTTTTTTAGCCACATCTTCCAGGGTTGCAATAAATGTCTCCATTGCCTGCCGGATGTACTCCCGCCTGTTTTCTTTTATGACATTTTCAAAGGCTATTGGCCGGTAGGCTTTTGTTGTGAAATGGGTCAGGCTGTCCTTTATTGAAAACACCGGGAGGATCGGGGTGCCGGTAATGGCTGCAATCTCGAAAGGGCCCGTAGGAAAGGAAGTCTCTTCACCGAAGAACCGCATCTTTACTTTTGAAGAGCTGATAAAGCGGTCGGCAAGGAAACAGACGATACCGTTGTTTGCCAAAGCTGCCTTGATAGGGATTATTACATCCAGGATATTACCCGTCATGGTTATGGTGGTAAACCGCCTGTTTTCCGTTACACTTTTAAACACCTCTTTTATCTCTTGCTTATCATTATCAAGTAATACAGCGTAAGTATGGGTGCTTAAACGATCTGACAGAAGGTTTCCAATGATTTCCCAGTTGCCTATATGGGCGGAGAGCAATATCACACCTTTTCCTTGCGCGAGCGCCTCGGAGATTATGTTCTCGTTGATGAAAGTAAATTTAAAGGGCGGATTTTTTTTAATTGAAAAAGTGACTTTGTCAATGAGTACCATACCAAAGGAATAGAAATGCCGAAACAAATGAAAGATGTTCGTATGCTTGAAGCCGGCATTTTTCCTGAATTTCTTAAGAGCTCGAATTCCAGCATGGTTAAAAATGGCGTAATGCCATGCAACAAGCCCGAGAAGCGCATAAGCTGCGAACGGCCCGTATGTTTCTATTATTTTTATGAAAATGAGATTACCCAGAGCACTTCCCTTTGCCTTGCCGTCCCATTTTTTCTTTTCTGCCATATATCTTTCCCGTTTCGATTTTATTTCTTTCTAAAATATATTTTCAAGGAGGAGTGAGTATTTATTACATCATAAAAATCGTAACCTTGAAGTATTGTGTTTTATGAAACAGGGGAAGGAAAATAGTGGGTAGAACTATAGATCACTTTCTCTTTTTTTCGACCGATGTTTCAGAGGGAATTGTCAGCCTTGACCGAGAAGAGACCCGGCACGCCCATTCTGTTCTCCGCCTGCAGAAAGGGGACACCATTTTTATAACCAATGGCACAGGCCGTATATATTCATGCGCTATTGAGCGGATTGAAAAGAACTCCTGTATTTCCCGGATTCTTGGGGATAAGGTTCAGGAGCTGCCAAGTCCGGCCATGCACTTTTTTATCGGCCTTACTGAGAAAGAACCCTTTGAAGCAGCAATCATGGGGCTCGTTCCTCTGGGGGTGATGCATATTACTCCTCTTGAATGTGAAAATTGCCAAAAAAAATGGTGGGTAAAGAAATGGGAAAAGCATGCACAGCGTTTTCGAAATAAGATGATTGCAGCGGCAAAGCAGTCGTGGAATGCGTGGCTTCCTGCATTAAATAAACCTGTTAAGCTTGATAAAGCTTTAAGCATGGCGAAGGGTCTTGTTTTCGTAGCGGATATGAATGGTGAAACACTTGACAAATCATTAGACAAACTTACTTTACAGGATACCGTATCATGTTTCATAGGTCCGCCTGAGGGATTTTCCGCGGAAGAGCTTGACGGGCTGAAAAAGCACAGTGCCGGTTTGATAAAGCTCTCGGATAAAAGGCTCAGGACAGAGCTTGCAGCAACTGTGCTCGCGGGTAATATTATTCAGAAATTTATTAATTAACCTGGTTAAATATCTCCATATTACCACCTCTCCTGCGTGTCCCTATTTCTCGGGGTAAACGGGAGAGGGGGATTGGGAGGGTGAGGGTTAACCTTTAAATACTTTTTCCAGAATTACTTTTATATCTTTTTCAGGTATATCCGTTTTAACAATAGACGTACCCGGCTCCGTGGGAAGGACAAAGCGGAGTTTCCCGCCGCGGACTTTCTTGTCATGGAACATTGCTTGGTATAGCGCGTCAACATCCGGTTTTGACGGGAGTTTGGGCAGCACCTGCTTGTCAAGTATAGCATCAAAGGTACTGTACTCATCCGGAGATATTGTGCCAAGCTTCTTTCCAAGTTCTACAGCACATCTAATACCCCAGTTTACACCTTCGCCGTGAGTTATCTCCTTGAAGTTATAAAAGCGCTCCAGGGCATGTCCAAAGGTATGGCCGAGATTGAGAAGGGAGCGCTTCCCCGCTTCGCGTTCATCTTCCGATACGATCTGCGCTTTTATTTCAATACTGCGCTTGATTGATTCTTCCAGAAACTCCTTATTATGGGCTAGTATCTCTTCATGGTTTGCACGGATGAATTCGAATATCTTCCTGCCGCCAATAAAAGCATATTTAAAAACTTCACCATAACCCGCGTTGAATTCCCTATCAGTAAGTGTTTCCAGCACCTGCGTTGTTATCCATACCAGCCTTGGCTGATAGAATGCACCAATAAGGTTTTTGCCCTTGGCATGGTTTACCCCGACCTTACCACCCACACTTGAGTCTACCATAGCGAGGAGTGTCGTAGGTACCTGTATATAGGCTACACCACGCATAAAAGAAGAAGCTACAAAGCCCGCGATATCTCCTACCACTCCACCGCCATAAGCAATGACCACAACGCCTCTATCCAAACGCGAATCCAGCAAAAAATCGAGGATTGTACTCCATGTCTTAAGAGTCTTATACTGCTCTCCGTCCTCAATGATATATTTGATAAGTGGAAGATGTTTTTCCCAATCGGAAATCTTTGTTTTGTAAAGTTTTTCGATCGTGGTATTGGTAATCAGCACAAAGGTGCTGTGAGGGAACATCTTCTTCAGCTTTTCAGTAAAGGAGACCTCCTCATCAATGCATATATCATACGACCGGTCATCCAACTTAACAGGTATTATCATAGTTACATTCCAATAAAAATGAGCGTTGTTTTCATTAAAACGGGAAAATAGGTGACTACAAATATAATTTCTGTGTGAACAGGTAACTTATACTGATTGTCAGAAAAAATGTCCGATGAAATCGGCATGTTTCTTATACAATCAGTTATACTGAATTGTATGTTCGGACATTCTTTATGCAATTCAGTATAAAGAGCTTTTTATTTTATAAAACGTAATAAAAAATTAGGGCATATTTCATATTATATGTTACATTTTACTAGAGAACTCCGTTATGATAGAATTGGTTTAACTGGGCCGGGGGAGTATCTATGAAAAAGCTTTTATATACATGTCACTTTCTTATGGTATGTGTCAGCATCTCTGTAACAGGTGCTGAAAGAGGCTATGGCGACTGGCCCGAACAGTATCCGGACCACCCAGGCATGCGGGAGAGAAGAATTATTGTCCTAACCAATGCCTGCAGAATATCCCCGACAGAGTACAGGGATAAATACCTGGTGCCAAACAATTCCCAGGCTTCAGATATATTACTCCCTCAAAATTACCCTGCAACGGATGCTCTTTACTGGCAGGTCGATTTAAACCGGGTTGCTAAGGTTCATGCTGTAGATATGGCGAATAACCATGGGCTTAGCCACAGCTCCAGTGATGGTACCTCTGCTGGAGATAGAATAAAATCCTACTATACAAAAAGCAGCTGGTGGGGCGAGAATATCGCAACCGGTGGAAAAGATGCGTTTTATAGTATGCAGCAATGGTTGTTAGATGTGACTAATGGAAATGTGGCCCCGGACAATTCAGGTGACGATGGGCATCGAAAAAATATTATGAATTCTAATTATAAGGAGTTTGGCGCAGGCTATGCCTATGGGCCGATACAGTGGAACCATTTCTGGGTACAGGATTTTGCTGACGGTGATCCTGAGTTTGACAATCCGATTACAGGAGCAGCTCATTTTATAATGGATAATAATAAAACACTGTTTATGGCAAATTACAGTGACCCGAAGAGTAATAATCCACAGAAGCGTGAGATCGTCATTGATGATGCTAATCATGATCTTACGCTTTTAATGGGGGAAGAGAAAGAAGGCACCTATAGTATTGAAATGACCTCTGCCGATGATTGCCGCTACTACTATTTCAGGTTTACAGACAGCGAAGGAAACACATGGCGCCACCCGGAAGGAGGGGAGCTTGTTACTTTAGGCGAAGGTACGTGTGAGGAAGAGTATGAACCGCCTGTTTCAATTTTTAATGTATCTGGGCATAAATTTAATAATCGATACGATAAGTTACTTGTCAGGCATATAAATAATAATGTTTTAATTATAGAAGCTGCCAACAACTCATATCTCCCCCAAGCATCTCTCCTTGTAAATTGTAAGGGGCAGGTGATTAAGAAGCAGGTTTGGAGCTTAAGGCGTTATACAGCACAAGAGGGGAAAATAGTAATAAGATTTTACCTTGATTCAAAGATTTCAGCAGGGACTTATTTTCTGGTGAATAAATTTGGAAATAATGTGTGTACTGTTTCTAAGATAGTTATATCTGGTTTATAAAGCTTTTTAATATGATATTGATATATCTGCTCCAACCTTAACAAAATCCTCAACAAACGCAGGATAAGTCACGGCTGCGGATTCCGCAGTCTCGATAATCGTTTCTCCTTCTGCAACCATCCCTGCCAAGGCGAGAGCCATGACAACGCGGTGGTCGTTTTGGCCGTTTACCTTACAGCCTTTTAGTTTACTTTTGTGTATTATAAGCCCATCATCTTTTTCCTCGATATTTGCACCCATCTTGGAAAGCTCTCCAGCCATAACTTTTATACGGTCAGTCTCTTTTATGCGAGCTTGTTTTACATTGACAATGGAAGTGGTTCCTTTGGCAATGCAGCCAAGAACAGAAAAGGCGGGCAGAGCGTCGGGCATTGTATTCAGGTCGATTTCAATGCCATTAATTTTTCCTTGGGTATTTACAAGGGCTGAATTTTGTCTTCTTTCAACAGTTACACCCATTCTTTCGAGTATGGCAAAGACCTCTTTATCACCCTGCGGGTCGGAGAAATCTATGTTGTCAAGCGTAACGGGCCCTCCGGTCAGCGCGGCAGCCACAGCGCCAAAAGTTGCGGAGGAAAAATCTCCGGGAATTCTCTGCTGAAAGGAAGGGTAACTCTGATTGCCATATACTGTGAATGTCGAGAAGTCATCTGACACTTCATGTTTAATGTTCATTTTGTTAAGCCACCACAGTGTCATTTCCACGTATGGTTTTTCGTGGAGATTTTCAACATGAATAGTTGTTTTATTATTAATGCAAGGCGCTGCGAAAAGAATGCTTGAAAGAAATTGTGAGGTAATACCACTTACAGTGGTTTCTCCGCCGGTCAGTGGCCCCTGAATGGTAAAGGGGACGTCACCTGGTTCCTGTAGTAGTGAGTATCGTGCGCCCAGCTTGGAAAGTGCTTTAAGCAAAGGTTTCATGGGGCGGGTGCGCAGGGATTCGTCACCGTCAAATGTCCGAGGCCTGTCTCCGAGAGCCGCTGCTGATGTAAATAAACGGGTGCCTGTGCCGGAGTTACCTAAAAAAAGCTTATCAGTGCCGAGAGTGTAATTGGTACCTATCCCTTTAATTTTCAATGTTTCATTGGAAATACCGTACTTTGCGCCAAGCCCTTCTGCTGCATCAAGTGCGGAGCGCCCATCGCCTTCAAGAAGGGGGCATTCAATGGTTGATTCCCCATCTGCAAGCGTCGCAATAAGTAGCGCCCTTATGGTATGTGATTTTGAGGGCGGGACGGTAATGGCGCCTTTTAGTTTTGATTTGTTTACTTTCCAGATCATATTAAATCCATCTATCATTTACAAAGTTAAATAAGCGATTGCAACTCTTCTATATCAAAAAGAGTTTCCCCCGCTTCCACTCCGGTCCAGTATTTAAACGATGCCAGCCCTTGGTATAAAAGCATGCGCAGACCATTCTGCGTTTGACAACCTGTTTTTTCTGCATATTTGAGGAGTTGGGTTTCTGCAGGGTTATAGATAGTATCAAAAACAAACATGCCTTTATGAAAGGCGTCCTGTGGCAAAGGGGATTTGTCGGAATCCGGAGATAAACCGACAGAAGTACAGTTAATAAGCAGCGTACACTCCTTCAGGTGTTTTTTACACTCCTTTGAACCGAACAGCGCAGAGGCAACAGTAACACCTGTTTTCCCGGAAATTTCAGAAGAGAGGTTTTCGATACGCGATTTATTCCTGCCTGTAATGGTAAGAGATTTTATTTTTTTTTCTTTTGCAATAGCAAATCCCAATGTTCTCGCAGCTCCTCCGTTACCCAGAATAACAACGGCGCCGTTATTAACGTCATGGCCACCGCTTTCAAGGGCTTTGAAAAATCCTGTCGCATCGGTAGTAGTACCAATGAGCAGTTCATTTTCAAAATAGAGCGTATTCACCGTGCCGGTCAGTTTTGACAGCTCGGAAATGCTGTCGCAATAATGTATTACATCACTTTTATACGGAATAGTTACGTTTGCGCCGGCAAAATTAAATGCGCGAAGAGCATGCATGGCAGAGTGTAAATCTTTTTTCTGCACTTTGAGCGGAATGTATACAAAGGGTAAATCAAGCTTGCTGAAAGCATGGTTCTGTATAATTGGAGATATTGAGTGTTTTACCGGATTTCCAAGCAATCCGATAAATCTTGTATTACCAGTAATTATTTGATGATCCATTTAATTTATTACCTTCATAAAGAAAATAGGATTTTAAAAATATGATACCATAAAATAAAATACGTAGATGTTAACTTTAATGCATTGTTAGTTGTATTTTTATAAAATAAAATTTAATGGAGCATTGTATG
>JAUXBV010000098.1 GCA_030619215.1 Fibrobacterota bacterium
TCTACCATTTTCTTAATATATTACTTTATATATATAAGGTAACATCTTGTTATCCCTGAAAAAATAGATGAAAGCCCCTTGATAACATTGTGTAAGAGCGGATAGGCCATTGTCATGTCCTACCGCTCAACACACTGTTATTTAATCAATTATCGTTTTAAATTACTCGCCACCTGCATCATATCCTCAGACACCTGGATAGCTTTTGAAATAATCTCAAATGCGCGCTGGGCAGTTATCATATTAACCATTTCATCAACGATCTGTACATTGGATGCTTCCACATACCCATGCATGATGGTACCTGTACCTTCCTCGCCTGGTGATGACATTATTGCTTCACCTGAGGCGTCGTTGGATACGAAAAGATTATTGCCCAGTGCTTTTAACCCGGAAGGATTAATAAAACGCGCCAACTCAAACTGGCCTATTTCCGTGGATTTATTTTCTCCAGGCAGCATCACGGTGACCAAGCCGCCTGCACTTACCTCAAAGGTCTTTGCGCCTTCGGGGATTACAACCTCCGGATACACTATGAAGCCATTTGATGTAACAAGGGTTCCGTCGCTGGAAAGCTTGAACTGGCCATCACGGGAATAGGCCATTCCGCCATCCGGCAACGTTATCTGGAAAAAACCGTCACCCTGAATGGCTAAATCTAATTCGTTTCCAGTCTGATTCAACGATCCCTGCTGGAAAATACGCTGTGTTGCAGCCGGACGTACACCAAGGCCGACCTCAATCCCTGACGGCGCCATACTTCCTTCAACATTCCGGACTCCAGGCTCTCTTAACGTCTGGTACATCAGGTCCTGAAATTCCAGCTTCTGCCGCTTATAACCGTTTGTGTTTACGTTAGACAGGTTATGGGAAATAGTATCCATATAGAGCTGCTGTGCTTGCATCCCTGTTGCTGCAGTATACATTGAGCGTACCATATATTACCCCACTTTATTAAATTTTAGATTGCAGATTTTAGATTTTAGATTTTAAATTTTGATTTATTTTTAACTTAGCCTCCCAACAGAATTTACAGCTTTATCAAGTGTCTGATCCTGTGCCTGAAGAGCTTTCTGGTCAGCTTCATAATTCCTGAATGCACTTATCATTTCCACCATATTTTGAATCGCATTAACATTGGACCCTTCTAAAAATCCCTGTTTAATGATAAATCCCGGTGATTGTACAATTGGATTATCCGGAAGCTGCGGCCTGAAATAGCTGTTTCCATCACGAAGGAGGCGATAGGGCTTTTTAAAATCAACTATTTTCAGCCTGCCCGTAACCTCTTCTCCCTGCATTACCTCTCCATCATGATTTACCCGAATTTTGCCCCCGTCCCGGTGAAACCGGATAAATCCGCTCTTTGACATGACTTTCGAGCCATCCGATGTTATTAAAAAGCCATCAGGATTCAGCGAAAAATTGCCGTTTCGGGTATATCTCACCCCTCCGGCCGTCATAACAGTAAAAAAGCCCGAACCTTTAATAAAAAAATCCAGGTCGTTACCTGTCTTTTTCATGCGGCCTTCACGATAATCTATATATACTTCATCAGCCTTGATCTCACGATTGGCAAACGGCTCGAGTTTTTCGTTATTAACGTATTTTTCATAGGACTTAATAAAAAGGTTGCCCTGCTTATAACCGGTGGTATTAACATTTGCTAAATTATTGGCTATTTGATCCTGCTTCTGCGCCAGCGCGCTCATACCCTGAGTCGCAAGTGATATACCTTGAATCATTTTTCTCTCCAAAGAATAGTTATATTATACTGTTTCTAATTAATATGCCATGTTGAGTTACAGCATAACTGTTTCTAAAAGAGTTTTGCAGAAATTCATAGGACAAAACTCTTAAGAAACAGTAAAGATTTATATCTATTATATAGCTTTCAATAAAAATAACAGCATATTTCATGCCTGAATGATAATAAAATGTAATAGATTGATTTTAAAAAGATTACAAAATAGGTGGGATATTCGGATAACTATTATATATGATTCTTCTTTCTATTGGGAGGAATTTTTTTCCTGTATTTTATAAACAAATATTAGCCACAAAGGCACGTATTTCACCCCGGAGATAAATCAGTAAATTTAACAGCATCCTTTTTATTACTAAAATGTCCCATCATACAAATTCGGCCCATCGAGCGCACCGAAGGAAAAGATAAAGTCACATCCTATAGCGGGTTTCCATGAGTCCTTGCTTTCCGGACGGGGTATAATTATTCCACCAATATCCAGGGTGAGGCTTGCTACAAAAAAGTCACCAAAAAGGTGTGCAACCTTTATATGCGGAAGAAGGCAGAAAAATTCTCTTACTCTATGATCGCTCCGGTAATAGTAATCATTATAGTCCTCGATATCCATAGTGGTAACGGAATTACCGGTCACAACAGTAACTTCATCCGCATACCTTCTTTTGAACATCCCACTGCTTCCGATTCCCACTTTTGTTTTTTTCGCGCCGAAAGCTCCCCCGATACAGTATTCGATTACGTAGTTCATATTCTGTCTGTCAATGGTAAAGGCCAGCGGGAATGAGATCATTCCATGAAAACCTGCCATGGTCCTGCCCCCCCGTAAGCTGAACACAAAGTTGAACGCATTAAAAGGATCATATTTAAAAGTGTAGGGTATACCGGAATTTATCTCTGTAATGCCGGTAAACCTTTGCATGTGCATATATGCCAGTCCCGCAGACAGGCCAAATGATTTCCAGCCCCAGGCATGCTCAAGGGTAATGTAGGGATCTGGATAATCTTTACCCTCCATCATACTGTTATTCTCACTGTGCCACGATGGGATTCCGGCCCTGAATCTGATATGGGTTTTTTCGCCGGTTGGATATAAGAACATTGCACTGAATCCAACAGGGCTCTGGGATTCATCAATAGTCCCCAAAGTAAAAATGCCTTTTACACCAATAGTAGCGCCTTTGACAATGCCGTTGTCAATAGTAGGAAAATCGACTTTTCTAGTCTCAATTTTCACAGGTTCCGCTGTTTCATCAGTAATAACAGTCAGTTGTGCCGGATCGGCCCTGCTCACTTCCGCCCTTTTATTCAAAATAGCTGACACATCTTCCGCGATCTTACCCGGATTGGAAAGGGCAAAACTTTCAATAGAGCCTTCGCTGCTATACTGTTTTGATAAAACGGACTCACTCTTATTTAAATCATATAAAGTGACTACAGCAACAATCGATTGTCCGACCTTTCCTATGGATCCGGCAAGGATATAATCAGCACCAAGCTCATTGCTCACTTCCTGTATGCAACTTTTTTTATTCCAATCCTCCTCATCATCACAATCCACATCATCCAGTGCTTCCATCATTTCATCATGCTCGATTACCGTTTTATCCGCGGATAACTTCTTAGCAATCATTCTGGCAATAAATTCAGATTCCTCTTCTTCTATACCCATCGGTGAGAATGGAATAACACCGATTTTCGATTCAATGGCAGTACTCTCCTGCGCAAAAGCATTAAACGGGTTACCACATAATACCACTACTAAAAACAGTGCCTGGATGGTATACATTGTTCTGGAATGCATGTATTCACTCCTTTACGAATAGAAAAGATGGAATAACGGTTTAATACCAAAAGTTCTTACTTATCAAAAATAGAATAATGTAATCGGAGGTGATGTGATATTAATCACAAACCAGTCGCTTTTTAAAAAATAATAATTTGATATTTCTTTATGGAAAGGGTTTTTGCCGCAGAGGAGAAAGAATGGAGCCACATAAAGCGGGACTAAAGTATTGGACTGTCGGAATGTTGGAATAAGAGAATTCACCACTGAGCACACGGAGTTCACAGAGAAAAAAACATAAATTAAAGTAAATAAAACTATTCTTCTGTTACCTTCGTCAACTCCGTAATCGTTCTTGAGCGCCTCAGTTTCCTAATGGCAATATCCTTGATCTGCCGGACCCGTTCGCGGGTTATGCCGGAGCGTTTTCCAATTTCATCAAGGGTGTAACTGGTTTCCTCCCCTATTCCAAAGTAAAGGCGGATTATCTTCCTTTCGCGTGGATTTAATACTGAAAGCACCTTATCGATCTGCCTGTTCTCCGATTTTCTTATCGCATAATCATCGGTATCTTCCATACTCTTGTCAACCATAAGGTCCATCAGCGATCCTGATCTTTCGTCAGATATAGGAGCGTCCAGGGAGGCGTGAGAGCTGCCTATTTTAATTGAACTGGTGACATCAGCCTCTGTTATACCCAGCTCCTTGGCTACCTCTCCGATATTTGGAAGGCGGTTATATTTCTGTTCCAGGTTGATGCGGGCTCTCCCTACTTTGTGGATAGTGGCCACCCGGTTTAACGGTATTTTTACAATACGGGAGTTATCCGCCAGGCCTTGCAGGATTGCCTGCCGTATCCACCAGACTGCATAGGAGATAAACTTGAAATTCTTATTCTCATCAAAGCGTGAGGCTGCCTTAATGAGGCCGAGGTTACCCTCATTTATCAGATCAACGAGGGACATACCCTGGTTCTGGTAGTTTCTTGCAACACTTACCACAAACCGCAGGTTAGCTTTAATAAGTTTCTCCAGGGCTTTATTATCGCCCCTCTTAATACGGCCTGCCATTTTCGCCTCTTCCTTTGCGGGAAGAGGTTTGTAACGGGCAATGTCCTTAAGGTACAACCCAAGGTTGCCGTCTTCAATCATAAAGTTATTCGCAAGACGCAAGTTTCACCGACCTCCTGAAATATATAAAATAAATTGCTTTACTTTACCTGCTCCAGTAAACAGTTATGTTTAAAATGGGAATGTTTCAGGGATTTCTGACATAACTACATTGGATAATTCTATCATTTTAATTATAACCTGACAAGTCAAATTTAATATAATCCGGAAAGAATAGTTATCGTAATAAACGGGTCAATTCACTCGATATTCTGATGAAACGGCAGCAAATCGATTTACACCGGAAACCATCTTTGAATATTGCTCTTCAGAGAAGGGATCATTATAAATCTCAAACTTAGTGCCGTATTTAAGCAAATCTCCTTCTTTTTCATCAACCCTGGTAATTTTTCCAACCAGGGAAAACTTAACATCCTCGATAGGAGATTCTTCCCCGGCCGAGAAATGTAATAACACAAAATCGTCTATATTAAAAATTACAGGGGACTGGAAACACGCGCCGCCCTTACTGATATTACACAAATGATCTCCATTTTCTCCTTTCGTATTGATGCAAAGGATCAATGGAAGGGTATAACGAACATTTGCCCGTTTTTCATTGATAATATTGGGGTTTATTGAAGGCATTGTTTAACTCATCCCAACCTGAATGTGATTAAGTTATTAATTCTATCATTCAAGCAAACATATTTCAAGGATTAAAGCAATCCACCCTCAATGATAAACAGTATGTTAAGCAGAAGGGCATGGATATGACCTTTCTGCTTTTACATAATGTTATACCGATAAATCGGCACCTTGTACTTAAGTATAATCCAACTCGTCAACTCATTGCCCATTGAGTTGCAGTATCCAATACACAATTTAGTAAAAAAAACAGGATTATGCTGAATATTTTTAAAAAAGCTTTACTTTTGTAGATTGACGGCGGTTATGCAAAGTGGAGAAATATATCTGTAATATAAAAAGGATAATACTGTTCTTATCCTTTTATCCAATCCTGTAATGCTTCAATAATTTTTTCAGCCTGATCATTACTTGAAATGGTAAACTTGGACTTCTGTGTATATTCATCATTCCTTTTACGATATCTTCTGAGCGTATAGCGATCAGGGCCATATACCTGTTTAGCCCTATCCCATTGCTGGTACTTGAATATTACCGTAGCCCAGGCCCCGCTTGAAAGTATCTTTTTGTCAAGCTCCTTGATAATTTCTACACCTTCCTCTTCATAGGAAATTGTCAGTTCGTCAACCTTTGAAGCCATACTGTGCCCTCCAAACATATTAATTTGTGGTATAGCGCACCCCGTATTCGCTTCTTAGCTACGCTGCATGTGAGATGAGTGAATAAAACGAATACCGAATATCTTGTTCTGTTATTTATAAAATAATATTAAAGCTCAACAATATTGAAATCTGAAAGATAATTTTTGATTTTTGCCACACTCTCTTCCACGTTCATTATATCTGTCTCAATGGTAATTTCCGGATTCTGCGGCTCCTCATAGGGAGAGGTGACTCCGGTAAATTCCGGTATCTCACCTGATTCCGCCTTTTCATAGAGACGTTTCGGGTCACGCCGCTTACACACATTGATGTCACATTTAACCTGTATTTCGAGAAAACAGCCTTCCGGCAGGATGGAGCGGACAAATTCACGATCCCTGGTAAACGGTGAAATAAAGGTGCATACTACAATATTCCCCTGCTCGAAAAAGAGTTTTGCACTCTCCCCTACCCGGCGGATGTTTTCCGAGCGGTCTTTACTTGAGAATCCAAGGTCACCGCACAATCCATGCCGTACATTATCCCCGTCAAGCAGCATAACCTGGCAGCCGTCATCAAAAAGAGACTGCATAACCTTCCGTGCAACAGTAGACTTCCCAGAGCCGGAAAGCCCGGTAAACCACAGCACCACAGCTTTATGCCCATTACGCAGCTCCCATTTTTTGAGATCGACAAATCCGCCTTCCCAGGAGACATTCGGTGATTTATGCGACCGGGCATATTTCTCCTGAGCCACGTCATCAACAGTCCTTTGTACGCCCCGTATCATACCGGCAGCGACCGTATGATTCGTTATCGGGTCAATGAGAATAAAACTGCCTGTCCCGTGGTTGATTTTGTATGGATCGAAAAAGAGCGGCTGAGCTGCCTTTATCTCTACCCTGCCGATTTCATTCAATGAAAAAGTGGAGGCTTTCTTTCGGTGGAGCGTATTAATGTCGATCTTATAGACAATTTTCGTTATGAAGGCCTTAACAAGCTTGGTTGTATGTTTAAGGATATAATGCCCTGAACGGGACATGTTCTGCTCATCCATCCAGCAGATAATAGCCTCGAACTGATTGTTAACCTGCGGAAGGTTGTTCTTGCGTACAATCAGGTCACCCCGGCTTACATCAATCTCATCTTCAAGGGAGATAACCACGGACTGTCCGGCAAAACTCTCCGCAAGCTCCCCGTCATAAGTTACAATCGATTTTACCTGCGATGTTTTTCCAGACGGCAATACGACAATTTCTTCTCCTGTGCTGATTGTTCCTGAGGTAATCCTTCCGGCAAACCCCCTGAAATCATGGTGAGGCCTTAATACATATTGTACAGGAAACCGGAAATCGATCAGGTTTTTATCAGCGGAAACATGGACATTCTCCAGTATATGCAGCAGTGTATGGCCGTTGTACCACGGCATTTTTTCGCTGCGCGATACGACATTATCACCCTTTAGCGCGGAAACCGGTATAAAGGTAATATCATGGATATCAAGCTTTTCGGAAAAGCTGGCATATTCCCCGGCAATACTGTCATATATATCCTGTGAATAATCAACGAGGTCCATCTTGTTTATTGCAACAATAAGATGGGGAATCTGCAGCAGGGAGACCAGAAATCCATGGCGTCTGGACTGGGTTAAAACACCGTTACGCGCGTCAATTAAAATAATTGCCAACTCAGCGGTTGATGCGCCGGTTACCATATTGCGGGTATACTGCTCGTGCCCCGGTGTGTCTGCAATAATGAATTTTCTCTTTTTCGTTGAAAAATAGCGGTACGCTACATCAATGGTGATACCCTGCTCACGCTCTGCGGACAGCCCGTCAAGAAGAAGCGCCAGGTCAACCTCCGCATCACCCCTTTTCTTTGAGGTTTTTTCAACAGCGATATACTGGTCTTCATAAATACAATTTGTCTCATAGAGCATTCTGCCGATGAGGGTGGATTTACCGTCATCAACACTGCCGGTAGTGGTAAACCGAAGAAGGGTCTTGTCTCTCTGTGCAGCCATTAGAAGTACCCCTCCCGTTTCTTCTGTTCCATGGATGAATCGCTTGTCAGGTCAATAATCCTGTTCTCCCGCTCGGACTTCTTCGCGTCAATGACCTCCTGTATAATGCCATCAAGATCCTGCGCTTCAGACCGCACAGCGCCGGTACAGGGAATACAGCCGAGGCTCCTGAAACGGCACATGACCGTTTCTATTTCACTCTCTTTGATCTTACCTTTTGCATCCGGGTCTGCCATATCGTATGAGTACATGGGAATTATTATATTATTCTTTATTATGATCTTTCTCCTTTGCGCGAAATAGAGCGGTACCACCGGTATTTTCTCAAGCTTTATATATTGCCAGATATCAACTTCCGTCCAGTTACTGATGGGAAAAACGCGCACTGTCTCCCCTTCGTTAACCTGCGAGTTGTAGAGGTCCCAGAGCTCAGGCCTCTGGTTTTTTGGATCCCACTGTCCATACTCATCACGAACTGAAAACACCCGCTCCTTGGCGCGTGATTTCTCTTCCTCCCTCCTCGCCCCACCGAATGCCGCGTCAAAGTTGTGCTTTTTTATCGCGTCAAGAAGCCCCTGTGTTTTCAAATACTGGCAGCACTTGTCAACACCCAGCCTTGAAGGGTGGGTACCTTTTGCAATCCACTCCTCGTTTCTTTCCACAATAAGCCGGGCATCTATCTCCTTAACAAATTTATCCCTGAATTCATACATTTCAGGGAACTTATAACCCGTATCCACATGCATCAGGGGAAAAGGAAACTTCCCCGGATAAAACGCCTTCTGGGCAAGACGCACCATGCATGACGAGTCCTTACCAACAGAGTAGAGCATCACGGGATTCTTAAACACAGCAGCCACTTCACGCATTATGTGAATAGACTCTGATTCAA